>NZ_JAIGQA010000086.1:0-31085 GCF_019733245.1 Streptomyces sp. WAC04114 | reverse complement strand
GGCGACGGGGGCGGGGATCGATCCGTCGATGCTGCGGCCGGCGGATCCGCTGGATGTGGTGCTGCGGATCCTGAACAACGTGCGGGCGTGGGCGGCGGCCCGGCCCGAGCGGTCGGATGTGGCGCTGTGGGCGGTGGAGTTGTCGCTGCTGCTGCCGTCGCATCCGGCGCGGTTGCGGTACGAGCGGGCGCAGCTGCTGGTGCAGCGGGGCGAGTTCGTGGCCGGGGCCGTGGAGTTGGAGGCCTATGCGGAGGTTGTCTCGGCGGTGGATGAGGGGGCTGCCGAGCGGGTGCGGGGGGAGGCGTTTGCGGCCAGGGCGATGCTCAACTGACGCGTTCTCGCCGTAGGCGTTCCGCCGTCTTGCGGGTGCGGGTGCGTGGGGGCTGGTCGCGCAGTTTTCCCCGCGCCCCCTTCGACCGCGCCGTGCGAGAGCCCCCGTCCTCATCGGGCGGGGGCTCTCGTACGGCGGGGGGCCGGAGGTCAGTTCGGCTTGGTGTCGATGACTCCGACGCGCTCCGCGGGCGTCTTGCCGCGCAGGGCCTCGCGCAGCGCCGTGACGACGTCTTGCGGGAGGACGTCCCGCTTGCCGCTCGCACCCTCGATCTGCACGCCCTTGAAGGTCGTGCCGTAGGCCTCCTGGAGCGCCTTGAGGTTGTAGGTGTCCACGAGCTTGCCGTCGACGGCCTTGAAGCTGAGGATCTTCGGCAGGGACACCGGGCCGAAATCGATGCTGTGCGCCGCGTCGGTCCGGACGGTGACGAGGTCGGACATCGCCGGCTGCGCGACCTCCTTGAGCATCCGGTCGACCTCGGCGTTGGAGACCGTCGGCTGCCGGGTGGTGGTCGGGAGGTTCACCGTGCCGGCCGTGCCGGTCTCCACCTGGGTGCGGTACGCCTCCTCCACCGCGGTCGTCGACTTGGCGAGGTCGACGCCCTTGCCTGTCTTGCCGTAGACGGGGACGGCCTTGCCGCCCTTGAACTTGATCGTGCCGTCGCTCGTGGCGCCTGAGCCGCCCGCCGCGGCCTCCAGGGAGGCGTGCAGCTTCTCCTCGTCGACGGGCATGACCGGGGTGACGACCCGGTGGTTGCCGAACAGCGAGGCGATCACGGAGACCGGGTTGTAGTCGCTCTTGGCCGCCGCGTCGGCCGTGGCGTCCATGTCGAACTGCAGGCCCGCGTTGTCCGGGTCGAGGGCGACGGTCTTGCCGCCCAGCGACAGCTTCAGCTCCTTGCCGGCGTTCTTGTCGAAGGCCTCGTCGAGCTTCCTGACCGCCCCGTCGCGGGTGGTGCCGCCGATGTCGACGCCGAGCACAGTGGTGCCCTTGGGCACGTCGGTGCGGTTCATCAGCAGCCCGGCGCCGTAGGCACCGCCGGCGAGGACGACCACGCCGACGGCCAGCAGCACGAGCTTGTTGCGGCCCTTCTTCTTCGGGGCCTTGGAGGAGCTCGCCGGGGGCGGCGACACCGGCTCGGGCAGCTTCGGCGCCGCGTGGGGCACCGGGCCGTCACCGGGCGCGCCCGGGCCGAACGGCGAGGCGGCGCCGGACGGTACGACGGGGATGCCGCTGGTGACCGTGTGCCCCGAGACGTTGTCGTGCCGGGGGCCGTAGCCCTGGCCCTCCGGCGGTTCGGGGGCCGGCTTCTGCGGGGTCAGGATGGCGGTGTCGTCGCTCATGCCACCGCCGGGGCCGGTGCCCGCGGCGCCGGGAGCGGGGGTGCCGCCCGGGCCCGCGGGGCCGCCGGGGGCACCCGGGCCACCGGGGCCGCCGCCTATGGCTCCGGGGCCTCCGGGCCGGCCGGGGGCGTTGAAGGCGGAGGGAGCACCGGGGCCGCCGGGGCGGCCGGGGTCGTTGAAGGACTCGGGGGCGCCTGGCCTGGCCGGGTCGCCGAAGCCGTCAGGGCCGCTGCGGCCACCGGGGCCGCCAGGGGCGTCGAAGGCGCCGGGGCCCACCGGGCCGCCCGGCTCGTTGCCGAAGCCGCCGGGGCCACCTGGGCCGCCGGGTGCGTCGAAGGCGCCGGGTGCGCCCGGGCCGCCCGGCGTGTTGAAGCCGCCCGGCCTGCCGGGACCACCCTGCTCGTCAAAGCCCGCTCCGGCCGGCGGCACCATCGGGCCGTCACCGGTGACCGGTCCGCCCGTCGGGCCGGCCGGGCCCCGGGAACCAGGGCTGCCGGGCGTGCCGAAGCCGTCCGCCGCGCTCGGGCCACCCGGCTGACCGCCGTAACCGGACTGCCCGTTCTGCCCGGCCTGCCCGTCGCGGCCGTTCTCCGAGAAGTACGGCAGGTCGTCGCGGCGCGGTTCGCCGCCGGGGGCGGGACGCGAGCCGTTGCCCAGCGGGCCCGCCGCCAGGGCCTCGGTGACGTCGAAGGAGCCGGTGCCGCCGCCGTGCCCGGGCGCGACGGGGCCGCCGGTCGCGCCGCCCGGGAGCCCGGCACCGTTCGTACCGCCGGAGCGGGAGCCGCCCGGGGCGCCCATGGAGCCGACCACGCCTCCGGGCCGCCCGGCACCCGGCCGCGCACCGCCGGACGCACCGGCGGCGGGACCACCCGCGCCGGAGCCGCCCGGCGCCGGACGCGAACCGCCCGGCAGCCCGGCCCCGTTGGTGGAGCCGCTGCCCGGACCGCCCTTGCCGCCGCCCGACTTGCGGGGCGCGAACCAGTCGCTGGCCGGCTTGTCGTCACCCTGCTGCGCGGGCTCGGCGGGAGGCTCGGCCGTGCCCGGGCCCGCGCCCGTGGACGGGGCGGTGCCCGGCGCCGCCGACGCCTCAGCGTGCGTGTCGGTGCCGGCCGGGGCATCCACCTCCGCGACGGGCTTGCGCACCACCACGGGCGGAATGGGCCGCGACCCTGGGATGTTGATCCGGATCCGGGTCGTCAGCGTGGTCTCGGTCTTGCGTTCCTCCGGCCGCGTGGCGGAACGGCCCGCGTCCGTACCCGCGTCGGAGACCGTCGGGGTCCCGTACGGCGGCGTACCCGACGGGTAGGCGGCTCCACCGCGCCCGTTGGGCCCGGAGGACGGAGTGTCAGTTTCACGACTCAAGGCAGGTTCTCCCGGTTGGCTCCGCCGCCCGTCACGACCTCACGATGGGGGTCCCCCCTGCACGAGCGAAGTCGAGCGCTTGGGGGAGGCTCGGCGGCGCGCACCACCATACTGGCCACTTCTCGCCCGTATCCCGTGACCGCCGTGGAAACCCACACCGGACCCCCACGGCCACGTCCGGCGAAGTGGTACGTCACTTGGCAAGTCGGACGGAGTCGCCCTCCGGTTGCCGCCCCGGGGCGAGGGTGGCGCAGATCACAGCCACGGCGATGCCTCCGAGGAGGAAGAGATAGGAGCCGCTCCCCGCGGCGAAGAGGAAGTCGCCCTCGGGGCGGCTGGCGGTCAGCAGCACGACCGAGAGCATCCAGCCGGCGGCGACCGAGACGCCCCCGGCCCGGCCGCGCAGGACACGGGTGGCGCCCAGGACGGCTCCGGCCTCACCGGCCAGGGCGAGCAGCAGCCCGCCCGGGAACCATCCGGGCTGCACCAGGGCCCCGGCCAGGCCCACCAGGGCGCCGAGCACGAAGAACCCGAGGCAGGCGCCGACGCGTCCGGCGGTGGGCGGGCGCATCGGCTGGGCGAGCATCGACGTCCGGTCGCTCATGAGGCCTCCCCGACACCGGCGAAGAGGTCCGTCTCCGGTTCCGCGGAGCCCCGCTCGCCCCGCACCAGCTCGTAGTACTCGGTGGTGAGGATCGGCTGGGCGAGTTCGTTGGACAGCACGAAGTACGGCTCGGCCACGGTGATCTGGGTGGCGTGGGCGCGCATCGCGGCGGCCTTGGCGGCGGCGTGGGCGGTTCCGTCGATCACGGTGGTGATCCGCTCCTCGGGCACCACACCCGGGACGTCGTCGACCTCGGCCGCCTTGGCGAAGGGCGTCCCGGGCAGGTCCTCCCTCAGCCGCGCGAAGGACTCCTCCACAACGGGCCGGGGGACCCGGTTCCAGTACACCTTGGGGATGGGCACACCGGCATCGGCGGCCAGTTCCGCGGCGCGCATGGCGACCCGGTGGGCCTGGATGTGGTCGGGGTGACCGTAGCCGCCGTGCTCGTCGTAGGTGACGAGGACCTGGGGGCGTACCTCGCGGATCACCTCGACGAGGTGGGCGGCGGCCTCGTCGACGTCGGCCTGCCAGAAGCAGCCGGGGTCGTCGTTGTCGGGCAGGCCCATCATCCCGGAGTCGCTGTAGCGGCCGGCGCCGCCGAGCAGGCGGAAGTCCGTCACGCCGAGCTCGGCCATGGCGGCGGTGAGCTCACGGCGGCGGTGCTGGCCCAGGGCGGCGCCCGTCAGGTGCGCGAGCTCGGGCGGGATGACCTCGCCGCGCTCGCCGAGGGTGCAGGTGACCAGGGTGACGTGGGCACCCTCGGCCGCGTACCTGGCCATCGTCGCGCCGTTGTTGATCGACTCGTCGTCCGGGTGCGCGTGCACCAGCAGCAGACGCCTCGCGGAGCGAGGTGGGGGTCCCCCCTGCTCGGAGAGCTCGGGGGAGGGCAGTTCCGTCATGGGACCAGCCTACGAGGTCCCATGACGGTCAGAACTTGATGCTGCCGATCATGCCCGCGATGTTCGTCGTCAGCTCGTTGATCGTGGGAGCGACGGTCGAGGAGGCGAGGTAGAAGCCGAGCAGCATGCAGACGATCGCATGCCCCGCCTTCAGCCCCGACTTCTTGACGAGCAGGAAGACGATGATCGCCAGCAGCACCACCGCCGAAATCGAGAGTGCCACGGCGGCTCACCTCCAAAGATCCACGAGGGCGCGGGGGGTCGGACTATGGGGGCATCAAATCCGTACAGCGGCCAGCAGGTTCATACCCACTATGCGTCATTGATCATAACTATCCCTCCGTGCGCATCGATCGGCGCACGGCCGCACAAGGGGGCGCATGGCCAATATGGTCAGGGCATGACGACCGAGCCTCACTCCTTCCCCCGACGGCACGCCCGTACCCAGCGCTTCACGCTTGGCGCGCCGCGTTCGTTCACCGTGGCGCCCGACGGTTCGCGTGTCGTGTTCCTGCGCTCCGGTTCCGGTACCGACCGGGCGAATTCGCTCTGGGTCCTCGACGTGGAGGAGGGCGGGGAGCGTGTGGCCGCCGACCCGCGCGCCCTGCTGGGCGGTGCCTCGGAGGACCTCTCGCCCGAGGAGCGGGCCCGGCGCGAACGCAGCCGCGAGGGCGGCGCCGGCATCGTCGGGTACGCCACCGACACAGCGGTCGAACTGGCCTCTTTCGCCTTGTCAGGGCGGCTTTTCGCGGCCGAACTGCGGGCCGGGACAGCGCGTGAACTGCCCACGCCGGGCCCGGTGATCGACCCGCGTCCCTCCCCCGACGGGCGGCACGTCGCGTATGTCGCGCAGGGGACCCTGCGGGTGGTGGGCGCCGAGGGGGAGGGCGACCGGGCGCTCGCCGAGCCGGAGTCGGAAAATGTCTCATACGGGTTGGCCGAGTTCATCGCGGCGGAGGAGATGGGGCGGTCCCGGGGCTTCTGGTGGGCTCCGGAGTCGGACCGGCTGCTCATGGCGCGGGTGGACGACACGCCGGTGCGGCGGTGGTGGATCGCCGACCCCGCGCATCCGGAACGGGAGCCGCAGCGCGTGCCGTATCCGGCGGCGGGCACGGACAACGCGGAGGTGCGGCTGTTCGTGATCGGGCTGGACGGGGCGCGCACGGAGGTCGCCTGGGACCGGGCGCGCTACCCGTATCTGGCGCATGTCCACTGGTCAGCGGCGGGGGCGCCGCTGCTGCTCGTACAGGCGCGCGACCAGCGCAGCCAGCTGATCCTTGCGGTGGACCCGGACACCGGGGCGACGCGGATGGTGCACGCCGACGAAGATCGAACATGGCTTGATCTTTTCCCCGGGGTGCCGTGCTGGAGCCCGTCGGGGCAGCTGGTGCGGATCGCGGACGAGGGCGGTGCGCGGGTGCTGGCGGTCGGCGACCGGCCGCTCACGGGAGCACAGTTGCACGTCCGGGCCGTGCTGGACGTCTCCGCGCACGACGTGCTGGTCTCGGCGTCGGAGGGTGCCGAGGCCGCCGGGGAGGCGGAGACGGGCCAGGTGCACGTCTACCGGGTGAACGAGCTGGGCGTGGAGCGGGTGTCCCAGGAGCCGGGCGTGCACGCGGCGGTGCGGGCCGGGGAGGTGACGGTTCTGGTCTCGGCGACACTGAATCGGCCAGGTTCACTGGTGCGGGTCCTGCGCGACGGAAAACCGACCAGGACTGTCCCCTCGTACGCCGAAGATCCTGGTATGTCCCCCCGCGTGACGCTCACCGAGGGGGGCGCACGCCGTGTCCCGTGCGCCGTGCTTATGCCTCGGGACTACGACGGTGACACCCCTCTGCCGGTGCTCATGGACCCCTACGGAGGTCCCCATGGTCAGCGGGTGGTCGCCGCGCACAACGCCCACCTCACGTCACAGTGGTTCGCGGACCAGGGCTTCGCGGTCGTGGTCGCGGACGGCCGCGGCACCCCGGGCCGCTCCCCCGCCTGGGAGAAGGCGATCCACCACGACTTCACGCTGTCGCTGGACGACCAGGTGGACGCGCTGGAGAACCTTGCCGAGCGCCACCCCCTGGACCTGTCCCGGGTGGCCATCCGCGGCTGGTCCTACGGCGGCTGGCTGGCGGGCCTGGCGGTGCTGCGCCGCCCCGACGTCTTCCACGCGGGCATCGCGGGCGCGCCGGTGACCGACTGGAGCCTGTACGACACCCACTACACGGAGCGCTACCTGGGCACGCCGGCGGAGCACCCCGAGTCGTACGCGAAGAGCTCCCTGGTCACTCCAGAGGGACTGTCCTCCCCCGCCGAGCCGCACCGCCCGCTGATGATCGTGCACGGTCTCGCCGACGACAACGTCGTGGTCGCCCACGCCCTGCGCCTGTCCTCGGCCCTGCTGGCCGCCGGCCGCCCGCACGAGGTGCTGCCGCTGTCCGGCGTCACCCACATCACCCCGCAGGAACAGGTCGCCGAGAACCTGCTCCTCCTCCAGGTCGACTTCCTGAAGCGCTCCCTGGGCATCACCACCGCCTGAACACGGCGACGGGCCGGAACGCCTCACAGCGCTCCGGCCCGCCTACGGCACCCGCACGGCCGTACGCTGACCAGCCTGACGCGTCCGTATATCGGAACCGGGTCGGCGAAGTTGCCTGCGTGTTAACGCAGTTGGCGGGGGTTTGCGGGGGTGTGGGCCTCGGCCGCGGAGTCGAACCGCCTACCGGAAAACCGAGTTGCCGTTCGAACCGGAGTCGGGTTCCCTGTGCCGATGTCCGAACTTCACATAGAGCAGCCGAGCGATGACGCGGGCCTCGGAGACTGGCAGCACGTGCACAACGTGATCATTCCTGCCCACACTCTTTCTCTCGCCGAGGTCCGGGAGCGTGCCGAGCGCAACCACCTCGAAGTCGCCTATCTCGGAGACGTGCTCGTCGGTTGCAGCACGGTGCGCCCGCCTGCCGACGACTCGCTCACCGCGACCGTGATCGCCCGGACTCTCCCCGCGCACCGCGGTCGGGGGTTCGGCACCGCGCTCTACGCGCGAGGGGTCGACCGGGCACGAGAGCTCGGCGCGAAGGCGATCGAGACCGTCGTACTCTCCAGCAACGAGGACGGACTGCGGTTCGCACAGAAGCGGGGGTTCGTCGAGATCGAACGGTACCTGCTGCCCGGTGACACCATCCCCTGGGTCGATCTGCGCCTCTCCTCCGATCTGCCTCCCCGCTGAAGCAGAAGGAGCACGACAACGCTGATTCCCGGCACCGGAGTTGGTGCCGGGAATCAGTGGCCGGGTCCGGCAACGGCTCACACCGCGTGTACGACGTCCTTCTCCTCGGCGAAGTGGCATGCCGACTCGTGCGCCGCCGGCGTGTCCACGCCCTCGAAACGCCGGGGTACCGCCAGCAGGGGCACCTCCTGCGCGCACCTGTCCTCCGCCTTCCAGCAGCGGGTACGGAAGCGGCAGCCGGAGGGCGGGTTGGCCGGGGACGGGACGTCGCCGGTCAGGATGATCCGCTCGCGGCCTTCACGGGCCTCCGGATCCGGCACCGGGACCGCGGAGAGCAGCGCCTGGGTGTACGGATGCGTCGGGTGGTCGTAGATCTGCTCGTCCGTGCCGATCTCGGCCATCTTGCCGAGGTACATCACGCCCACGCGGTCCGAGATGTGCCGGACGATCGACAGGTCGTGCGCGATGAAGAGATACGAGAGGTTGAACTCGTCCTGCAGCTTCTCCATCAGGTTGATGACCTGCGCCTGGACGGACACGTCCAGCGCGGAGACCGGCTCGTCGCAGATGATGATCTCGGGGTTCAGGGCCAGGCCGCGGGCGATGCCGATGCGCTGACGCTGACCGCCCGAGAACTGGTGCGGGTAGCGGTTGATGTACTCGGGGTTGAGGCCGACGACGTCCAGGAGCTCCTGGACCTTGCGGCGGCGGTCGCCCTTCGGCGCCACCTCGGGGTGGATCTCGAAGGTCTCCCCGATGATGTCGCCCACCGTCATACGGGGGTTGAGCGAGGTGTACGGGTCCTGGAACACCATCTGGATGTTCCGGCGGACCGCCTTCAGCGCGCGCCCGGACAGCTTGGTGATGTCCTGGCCCTTGTAGAAGATCTCGCCCGCGGTCGCCTTCTCCAGCATCATCAGCAGCTTGGCGACCGTGGACTTGCCACAGCCGGACTCGCCCACGATGCCGAGCGTCTCGCCCTGGTAGAGGTCGAAGGAGATGCCGTCGACCGCCTTGACCGCGCCGACCTGCTTCTTGAACAGGATGCCCTGGGTGAGCGGGAAGTGCTTCACCAGGTTGCGCACCTGCAGGATCGGCTCGCCCCGCTCCACCGGCGCCTCGATCGCGGCGACCGCCTCCGTCTCGAAGGAGGCGTCGACGACCTCGACCTCGGAGACGTTCGGCGTGGCGTCCTGGGGCTCGTCGGTCTTGCCGAGCTCAGCCATGGATCGTCTCCTTCCAGAAGTGGCACGCGCTGCCGCGGCCGACGAGTTCGCCGCCGTCCTGCTCGGTGACGGGGAACAGCGCCGGGACGTCCGTGCGGCAGATGTCCTGCGCCTTGGGGCAGCGCGGGTTGAAGGCGCAGCCGGACGGGATACGCGTCAGGTTGGGCGGCAGGCCCTTGATCGCGTACAGCTCCTGGCCCTTCTGGTCCAGACGCGGGATCGAGTCCAGCAGGCCCCTGGTGTACGGGTGCGCGGGACGCTTGTACAGCTCGCGGACCGGAGCGCGCTCGACGATGCGGCCCGCGTACATCACGGCGATCTTGTCCGCGACGTCGGCGACCACGCCGAGGTCGTGGGTGATCAGGATCAGACCCATGTTGTACTCGCGCTGCAGATCCGCGAGCAGGTCCATGACCTGGGCCTGGACCGTCACGTCGAGGGCGGTCGTCGGCTCGTCGGCGATGATCAGGTCCGGCTCCAGGGCGAGCGCCATCGCGATCATGATGCGCTGGCGCATACCGCCCGAGAACTGGTGCGGGTAGTCGTTCACCCGGGCCGCGGCGGCCGGGATCTTCACCCGGTCCATCAGCTCGATCGCCTTGACCTTGGCGTCCTTCTTGGACATGCCCTGGTGAACGCGGAACATCTCGGCGAGCTGGTAGCCGACGGTCAGTACCGGGTTCAGTGAGGACAGTGCGTCCTGGAAGATCATGGCGATGCGCCGGCCGCGGATCTTGCGGCGCTCCTCGGCGGACATCTTGAGCATGTCCTGGCCGCGGAAGAGGATCTCACCCTGGGGGATGCGGCCGGGCGGCATGTCGAGGATGCCCATGATGGCCTGCGCGGTGACGGACTTGCCGGAGCCGGATTCGCCGAGCACGGCGAGCGTCTCGCCCGCGGACACGGAGTAGTTGACGCCGTTGACGGCCTTGGCCACGCCGTCGCGGGTGTGGAACTCCACGTGCAGGTCGCGGACTTCGAGCAGCGGGCGGCCCGTGCCCTCCGAGCCGTCCGGTGCGGGACTCTCGGCCACTTCATCGATGATGGTCACGTACGCCTCCCTCAGCGCAGCTTGGGATCGAGGGCGTTGCGTACCGCATCGCCGAACATCAGGAACGACAGCACCGTGATCGACACCATCACCGAGGGGATGATCAGGGTGTGCGGGGCGATACGGAGCTGCTCACGTCCTCGCGCCACGTCGCCGCCCCAGGATACCGCCGTGTCTCCGAGCCCCACGCCCAGGAAGGACAGGGTGGCCTCGGCCGCGATGTAGCCGCCGAGCGCGATGGTCGCGACGACGATGATGGGTGCGAGAGCGTTGGGCAGGATGTGCCGGAACAGGATCCGGGACGTCGAGGCGCCGAGCGCCTTGGCGGCCACGACGTAGTCCGCCTGCTTGATGGTGATCACGGCACCGCGGGCGACTCGGGCGATCTGGGTCCAGCCGAGGAAGGCGAGGGCCATGATGACGACCCAGACGGTGCGGTCGTCGAAGGAGTTGAGCACCACCAGCGCACCGAGCAGGAACGGGATGCCGAGGAAGATGTCGGTCACCCGCGAGAGCAGGGTGTCGGTCCAGCCGCCGAAGTAGCCGGCGATCATGCCGATGATCGTGCCGATGACGGTGACGGCGACGGTGACGCCCACGCCGACGGTGATCGAGGCACGGGCACCGTAGACGACCCGGGCGTAGATCGAACGGCCCTGGACGTCGTAGCCGAACCAGTCAGGGGCGAAGACATGGCCCCAGTTCGGCTTGCCCAGGTAGTGCTTGGCCAGATCGGCGTCGCGGGGCGAGGCGCTGGTGAACAGTCCCGGCCAGATCGACATCACCAGCAGGAACACGATCAGCACGGCCGAGATCAGGAACAGCGGGTTGCGCCGCAGGTCGTGCCAGGCGTCGGACCACAGGCTGCGCGCCTTCTCGGGAGCCGGTCCCGCGTCGGTCACGACAACGCCCGCGGTGCTCACCGTGTCACCGGGAAGGGCTTCGACCTTCTTCACGACGGTCTTGTCAGGCATACCGGATCCTCGGGTCCAGGACCGCGTAAAGCAGGTCGACGATCAAGCTGGCAACGAGGTAGATGACCACCATGAGGGAGGCGATCCCCACGACGGTGGCGCCCTCACGCCGGCTGAGGGCCTCGTAGATCTCGATACCGATGCCGCGAACGTTGAAGATGCCCTCGGTCACGATGGCACCGGTCATCAGGCTGCCGATCTCGATGCCGAGGAAGGTGACGACGGGGATCAGCGAGTTGCGCATCAGGTGGACACCGACGATACGGCGGCGCGGCAGCCCCTTCGCCACGGCGGTGCGGATGTAGTCGGACCGCAGGTTCTCCGCGATCGACGTGCGGGTCAATCGGGCGACGTAGGCGAGGGAGAGCGACGCCAGCACGGTTGCCGGCAGGAAGAGCTGGGAGAAGTCCGTCGAGTCGGTCACCGTGGGAGTCGTGACCGACCACTTGAAGGCGAGCAGGTACTGCAGCAGGAAGCCCAGCACGAAGGACGGCATCGAGACGAGGAACAGCGTCAGGGTCAGCAGTCCGCGGTCCCGCAGCGTGTCGGGGCGCAGGCCGGCGACGATGCCGAGGCCGATGCCCACGACCGTGACGAAGGTGAACGAGAAGATCGTCAGTCTGATCGTCACCGGGAACGCATCGCTGATGATGTCCGCGATGGGCCGCTGGCTGGCGATCTGGGTACCGAAGTCGCCCTGGAACAGACCGGCCATGTAATTCACGTACTGCTGAAGGAGCGACTGGTCGAGCCCCAGTTCCTTCTTGATGCTCGCGACCACCGCCGGGTCGTACGCCTGATCCCCCATCATCGCCCGGACGGGGTCGCCGGGCAGGGCGTACATCATGCAGAAGATGAGCAGGGTTGATCCGATGAACACCGGGATCATCTGGAGCAGTCGTCGTGCGACATAGCGCCCCATAGGTGCCTCCGTGAGGGGTTAACGCAGGTGCGGGGGCCGTCTCTGGCGACGAGACGGCCCCACGCACCTCCCACCGCCGCCTGAATCGGCGGTGGGCTTACGGCCGAGTGGGAAAAGCCCGGAAGGCTCCTCTTACTTGGTGGTGACGGCCCACACTTCGAGGTCACCGTGGAAGTCGACGTTGACGTTGTCGACGCCCTTACCGTGGCCGCCGTTGATGCGGTAGTACCAGAGCGGGATGGCCGGCATGTGCTCGACCAGCTTCTTCTCGACCTCCTGGAAGGCCTTCACCGACGCCTCGAGGGACTTGGCGTTGTCCGCCTTGTTCATCAGCCCGTCGATCTCCTTGTTGGAGAAGCGACCGTTGTTGGCCTCGGCGGTGGTGTGGTACAGCTCCTTCATGAAGTTGGCGTTGACCGGGTAGTCGGCGACCCAGCCACCGCGGTACATGCCCTTCACCTGGTCGTTGTCACGGGCCTCGAGGTCCGTGGCGAAGTCGGGCTTCGGGTCACCCGTGCAGTCGACACCGGTGGCCTTGCGGATGGACTCGCAGACCGCGGTCACCCACTCCTTGTGCCCACCATCGGTGTTGTACTGGACGGTGAACTTGTTGCCCGGGACGCCGCCACCCTCCTTGATGAGCTGCTTGGCCTTCGTCGGGTTGTACGTGAACACGTCCGTGTCCAGGTTCTGGTTGCCCTTGACACCGGGCGGCGTGAAGCCCTTGGCCGGCGTGCGGGTGTTGTTCAGAACCGTCTTGGTGATCGTGTCGCGGTCGATCGCCATCGACAGACCCTGCAGGACCTTCGGGTCGATGTCCTTGAAGGTCTTGGAGTAGAACGCCGGGGTCAGCGTCTGGATGGCCGCGTACGGCTGCTCGATGGCGCCGTCGCCCAGGTCCTGCTTGTACTTCGGCAGGTCCGTCGGGCCGACCTGGCGGATCATGTCCAGGTTGCCGGAGACGACGTCCTTGTACGCGGCCTCGAGGGTCGTGTACGCCTTGAACTGGACGCCCTTGTTCTTGGCCTTGTTCGGGCCCTGGTACTCGTCCCAGGCCTTGACCTGGATGAGCTTCTTGTGGTCCCACTTCTCGAACGTGTAGGGACCGTTGCCGACCGGCTTCTGGCCGAAGGCCTTCGGGTCGTCGTAGAAGACCTTGGGCAGCGGGGCCCAGGTGGTGTAGCCGAGCTTGTAGTTGAAGTACGGCATCGTGTACTTCAGCTCGATGGTGAAGGTGTGGTCGTCCACGGCCTTCAGACCGGACATGGTCTCGGCCTTCGGGTCACCCTTCTCCGGGTGGACATCGTCGTAGCCCTTGATGTCCTGGAACCAGAAGGAGTTCTGCTGGTTGTTCTTGATGTTGGCGTACCAGTTCCAAGCGTCGATGTACGACTTGGACGTGACTTCTTCGCCGTTGTGGAACTTCCAGCCCTTCTTGAGCTTGACCGTCCACGTCTTCGAGTCGTCGGTGGTGACCGACTCGGCGTTCGTGTAGACGATGTCGCCCTTGGAGTCGAAGTCCAGCAGCTGGGTGAAGAGGGACTGGATGACGTACGAGCCGTTGCTCTCGTTGGTGTCAGCCGGGATGAGCGGCTTCTGCGGCTCGCCGACGTCGATCGAGACGTATCCCGCAGGGCCGGAACCCTTGCTCTTCCCCTCGTCGTCACCGCCGCCGCCGCAGGCAGTGGCAGCCAGGGCGACGACTATCGCACCCGCGACCCACTTGGCGCTCTTGGCACCGCGCATGGGTTCCTCCTATGAAGTCATTGGTTCACCGCGAAGGGAGCACACGACACATCACGGCCCCCGCCCGTCGCCGGTGCCGGAATTCGTCGAGTGCCCCCGCGCTCGTGAGTCGCGCCGCTGCCGGCTACTGACCCGTACATCCGAGCTCTACGCGCCTAACTATCTGCCAAACGCCAGGACCGAACCACACTCTCGAGGTCTCGGTTCGATCACAGCTCTCGCCTACATCTTCCAAAATCCGGACAAAGGGTTTGGTGAAAGATCCCTGCGAAACGGACTTGTTACACATCTATCGGTGTCGGCTGTCCGCATTCCGGACGCGAGAGTGAGAAAAACCGGTTGCGACGTACCGTGGGTCCCGTGCAGGGTGCCAGCGGAGTCTGTCGCGCGCTCAAGAAGCTTGCGCGGCAAGGCCGTTACGCGTTCCCCGGGGTCGGGGAGGCGCGGCGCTTCCGGAGCAGGGTAGTGGGAGAAAACCGCCCCTGACGGCTGTCACCGGCAAATCGAGGGTTTTCCCTACCCCTCCCCTTCGCGTTCCCCTTCCTTTACACAACGGCACCGGGCACCCCGCATGAGCGGGGTGCCCGGTGCCGTGGTGAGGGGTGTCAGCCGTGCTTGGCGCGGCTCGCGGCGCGGGCGCGCTCGCGGGCGTCCAGGTTCACCTTGCGGATGCGCACGGCCTCCGGGGTGACCTCGACGCACTCGTCGTCCCGGCAGAACTCCAGGGACTGCTCCAGCGACAGCTTGCGCGGCGGGACGATCGCCTCGAACGAGTCGGCCGAGGCGGACCGCATGTTCGTGAGCTTCTTCTCCTTGGTGATGTTCACGTCCATGTCGTCGGAGCGCGAGTTCTCGCCGACGATCATGCCCTCGTACACCTCGGTGCCGGGGTCCACGAAGAGCACGCCGCGCTCCTGGAGGTTCGTCATCGCGAAGGCGGTGACGGCACCGGAGCGGTCGGCGACCAGCGAGCCGTTGTTGCGGGTCTGCAGGGTGCCGAACCAGGGCTCGAAGCCCTCGTGGATGGAGTGCCCGATGCCGGTGCCGCGGGTCTGCGTCAGGAACTCGGTCCGGAAGCCGATGAGACCGCGGGACGGCACCACGAACTCCATGCGGACCCAGCCGGAGCCGTGGTTCGACATGTTGTCCATGCGGCCCTTGCGGACGCCCATGAGCTGCGTGACGGCGCCCATGTGCTCCTCGGGCACGTCGATCGTCATGCGCTCGACGGGCTCGTACGTCTTGCCGTCGACCTCCTTGGTGACGACCTGCGGCTTGCCGATGGTCAGCTCGAAGCCCTCGCGGCGCATCTGCTCGACCAGGATGGCCAGCGCCAGCTCACCGCGGCCCTGCACCTCCCAGGCGTCGGGACGCTCGGTGTCGAGCACGCGGAGGCTGACGTTACCGATCAGCTCGCGGTCGAGGCGGTCCTTGACCTGGCGGGCGGTGACCTTGCGGTCCTTGACGGCCGCCTTGTTGTCGGCGCCCTTGCCGGTGGCGCCGCGGCCGACCAGCGGGGAGGTGTTGGTGCCGATGACCATGGAGATCGCGGGCTCGTCGACCGTGATCAGCGGCAGCGCGACCGGGTTCTCCGGGTCGGCCAGGGTCTCGCCGATCATGATGTCCGGGATGCCGGCGACCGCGCAGATGTCACCGGGGCCGGCCATCTCGGCCGGCTTGCGGGTGAGCGCCTCGGTCATCATCAGCTCGGAGATGCGGACGTTGCTGACGGAGCCGTCGCGCTTCATCCACGCGACCGTCTGGCCCTTGCGCAGCTCGCCCTGCTCGACGCGGAGCAGCGCGATACGGCCGAGGAAGTTGTCGGCGTCCAGGTTGGTGACGTGGGCCTGGAGCGGGGCGTCCTCGTCGTAGGTCGGGGCCGGGATGTGCTCCAGGATCGTGGAGAAGAACGGCTCCAGGCTGGTGGAGTCGGCGGGGACCGTGCCGTTGTCCGGCTTGGTCAGCGAGGCGATGCCGTCGCGGCCGCAGGCGTAGACGATCGGGAACTCGATCTGCTCCTCGTCGGCGTCCAGGTCGAGGAAGAGGTCGTACGTCTCGTTGACGACCTCGTCGATGCGGGAGTCCGGGCGGTCCGTCTTGTTGATGCAGAGGATGACGGGCAGCCGCTGCTGGAGCGCCTTGCGCAGCACGAAGCGGGTCTGCGGAAGCGGGCCCTCGGAGGCGTCCACGAGCAGGACGACACCGTCGACCATCGACAGACCGCGCTCGACCTCACCGCCGAAGTCGGCGTGACCGGGGGTGTCGATGATGTTGATGGTGATGACGTCCCCCCCGTCCTTCGGGTGGTACTTCACCGCCGTGTTCTTGGCCAGGATCGTGATGCCCTTCTCACGCTCCAGGTCGTTCGAGTCCATCATGCGGTCGTCGACCGAGTCGAGCTGGTGCGCGGCGAAGGCGCCGGCCTGCTTCAGCATGCCGTCGACGATGGTGGTCTTGCCGTGGTCGACGTGAGCGACGATGGCGACGTTGCGGATGTCGTGGCGCGTGGCCATAAAAGGCGTACTCCCGGAATGGTGAGGAATGCCCTGCGCGGACGTCTGCGGTGCGCGGGCCCTGCCGGGCTCAACATGCCACGGCCACGTCCCATGGTACGGGGCTGCGGCCGCAGGGGTTAGCCGGGATACGTCGGCGCAGGTCAGGCCTGTTTTGAGGGGCTCTACACCGGTGCCTGGGCCCGGCGCTGAGTCCGGGCGCCCGGGTATGCGAACGCCCGGCGTCCGCACCATGATCGTTGCTGAGGTCATGGTGCGGACGCCGGGCGGGGCGCGGCAGGCGTCTGCGCGTTGCCGGAGCTACGGCGCGGTGGAGCCCTTCGCCGACGGGCCCGACGCGGGCTTCGCGCCCTTCTTCAGGAAGCCCATGTCCTCGTAGACCGGTGTGCCGAAGCCGAAGGCGCCGGTGTTGACCAGGTTCTTGCGGGCCGCGACGAGCTGGGGGCGCTGGAAGAGGGGGATCGAGCCGGCCGCGGCCCAGATGCGGGAGTCGGCCTTGCGGATCAGGGAGCGGGACTCGCCCTCGTCGAGGGTGGCCACGGCCTCGTCGAAGAGCTGGTCGACCTGGTCGGTGCCGACGCGGGTGTAGTTCTGCTCGACGTTCAGCGAGCCGTCGGCGGCCGGGACGGGCTTGGCGTAGACGGGGCGGGCGTCGGTGGCGGGGTAGGCCGTGGCGGGCCAGGAGTACAGGGCGAGGTCGTACTGGCCGGAGGCGATGTGGTCCTTGAAGTAGGACTCGTCGGAGACCTTGGAGATCTCGGTGCCGATGCCGACGCGCTCCAGCATCCGGGAGATGCGGTCGGCGACCGTGCGCAGCGTCTGGGAGCCGGGCCCGGAGGGGAGCACGAAGCGCAGGGTGAGGGGCTTGCCGTTCTTGGCGAGCGGGGCGGCCTCCTGGTTCGCCGGCGCCGCGGTGCCCCGGGGGGCGTACGCGCCGGGGGCACCGCCCTGGTGCGGGGCGATGTACTGCTTGCCGTCCTGGGCGAGGTGCCCCGCGGGGTCGTGGGCCTTGTTGTCCTCGCCGCTGTCGTCGGCCTTCTCGCCCTCGGGGCCGGCGGCCTTCTCCTTCTTCTTCACCTCCTTGACCGGGCCGCCGCGCACCCACCCGGCGTCCGCGAGCAGGGCCTGGGCCTCCTTGGTGTCCTGGCCGCCGAGGGCGCCGCTGTTGTCGGCGTAGTGGGCCTGGCCGGACAGGGCGAGGTGGCTGCCGACCGGGACGGCGGGCAGGCCGAGCGGCTTGAGGACGACCTGGGCCAGTTCCTTGCGGTCCAGGGCGCGGGCGACGGCCCTGCGGACGCGCTCGTCGGTGAGCGGTCCCTCGGCGCCGTTCAGGGCGAGCTGGGTGTAGGCCGGCTCCAGGGACTTGCGGACCTCGAAACCGCCGAGGGCCTGCTGCTGCCGGGCGTACCTGACGGCGGCCTTGCGCAGCTTCTTGCGGGCGACGGTCTCCTCGTCGGCGGCCTCCTCGTCGGAGCCGTTGGCGACGGCCCAGGACTCCAGGGAGTCCGCCGCGGACCGGTCGGCGCCCGGGCCCATCAGCGGGCTGCCGGAGGCCTTGGGCCGGGCGGCGACGGTGATGCGGCGGGCCGCGGCGGGGTCGATCTCGGCCAGGTCGAGGGTGCCGGCGGCCAGCTCGGAAGCCCGCTTGTCGCGCGGGACGGTGCGCAGCACGATCTCGGAGAGCTTGGCCGGCTCGCCCCACCAGCGCGGGTTGCGGACGAGGGTGATCTCCCCGTCCTCGCGGTCGGTCTTCTTCACCGTGAAGGGTCCGGCGGTGACCTTGAGCTTCTTGCGGGCCCCGTCGTTGAAGGAGTCCGGGGTGCCCATGACGTCCTTGGGGTACAGCGGGGAGAACAGCGAGCGCCAGTCCGCGTAGGGGCGGCTGAAGGTGACCCGGACCTCCAGGGCGTTGTCGCCGCGCTCGATCTTCTGGATGCGGTCGTAGCCGGCGTTGCGGGCGGTCCAGTACGCGGTGTCCTTGCCGGACAGGGCGCGCCACTGGGCGGCGAAGTCGGCGGCGCCGATCTCCCGGCCGTCGCTCCAGACGGCCTGCTGGTTGAGCTTGTACAGCACGACCTGCTTGGGCTCGGTGTCGACGACCTTGGCGGACTCCAGGTAGTCGGCGTTGCGCTCCGGGCGGCCGGAGGCGTCCATGCGGAACATCGACGGCAGGACGGCCTGGGCGACACGGGTGGTGGTGGCGTCGGCGTCCGACTGGAACGTGTTCAGCGTGTCGGGTACGGAGTCGACGGCCCAGCGCAGGGTGCCTCCGTCGGTGATCCGGTCGCGGGGTGCGGGCTGGATGTCCTGCCCGGCGAGCGGCTTGCCGGACGGGTCCTCGGAACCGCATCCGGCGAGCGCGGGCACCGCGAGCACTCCCGCGGTGAGGAAGGCGACCGAGCGCGTGACCGCACGCGGGCCGACGCCGTGCTGGGACATCTGTGCTACCTCCGGGGAGCCGCGGGCGTTATGATCACTTTTGGCGGTATTTGGAGTTCATCTGATGTATGCGGCCACTGAAGAGGAAAGGGTTCGGCAACACAGGGCGACACGGCGGTCACGGGCGGGAAGCCACCCGTGCGGCCCAATGCACCGCACGGTGCACCCACACGCCTCGGCCAATCGATGCACATCCCTTCACAGCACAAGGCGTGACGCGCAACACTCGCAGGCGCATGAACGTTGCCGCCTTGGGCCATGAAGGACCCGCGGAAGTGAGGGCAAGTCATGTCCGTTCACGACGAACTGACGTCAGTCCAGCGCAGTCTCGACGAAGTGTTCCGGTCGCTGGGACGCCTGGAGAAGCAGCTCGGCACCGGTGGCCTGGAGATGCGCCGCGTCCGTGCCGACGCCAACCACCTGCGCGAGAGCGTCGCCCTGCTGCGCGACGCCGCCGCGTCACCGGCCGCGCCGACCCGCCCCGAGCTGGTCACCATCTCGGACACGCCGTACGACTCCGCCCTGTGGAGCGACTCGGACGACGAGGGGCTCGGCGCCCGGGACCGGCGCGCTCCCTGACCCGGGGAGGAGTCGAGCGCGACCGGCACCTCCCCCGAACCCGACCGGAGTCGTCACGTGGCCACTGGTACGGAACCCCCTGCCACCGAACCCAGACCTGAGAGCGGCGGTGTGCGGGGCGCTGCGCGGGCCGCGATCGCCGCCCCGCACCTGCGCACCGACCGCTGGTGGCTGGCCCCGGCCGGCACCGCCGCGGGTTTGCTGGCCTTCATCGTCTACTCGACCTGGCGGGCCTTCGCCAACACCGACTACTACGCGGCGCCCTACGTCTCGCCCTTCTACTCCCCGTGCCTGGCGGAGAACTGCGAGCCGATGCGGTCCGGCCCGAACTGGGAGATCTTCGGGAGCTGGTGGGGCATCTCGCCCGCGATCATCATCCTGATCTTCCCGCTCGGCTTCCGCCTGACCTGCTACTACTACCGCAAGGCCTACTACCGGGGCTTCTGGGCGTCCCCGCCGGCCTGCGCGGTGGCCGAGCCGCACAAGAAGTACACCGGCGAGACCCGCTTCCCGCTGATCCTGCAGAACATCCACCGGTACTTCTTCTACGCCGCGCTCGTCGTCGCCGGGATCCTCACGTACGACACCGTGCTCGCCTTCCGCGACGAGAACTACGCCTGGGGCCACATGGGGCTCGGCACCCTCGTGTTCCTGGTCAACATCGTGCTGATCTGGGCGTACACGATCTCCTGCCACTCCTGCCGGCACATCGTCGGCGGCAAGCTCAAGCACTTCTCCAGGCATCCCGTGCGCTACCGGATGTGGCAGTGGGCGGGGAAGCTCAACGCCCGGCACATGCAGCTGGCCTGGGCGTCACTGGTGAGCGTGGCGCTCGCCGACTTCTACGTCTACCTGGTCGCGTCCGGCGCCTTCGACGATCCGCGCTTCTTCTAGAGGGATGGGGCCTTTTTGATGTCCGTGGTCGACCGGCAGGAGTGGGACGTCGTCGTGGTGGGCGCGGGCGGCGCGGGCCTGCGCGCCGCCATCGAGGCCCGTGAGCGCGGCGCCCGTACGGCCGTGATCTGCAAGTCGCTGTTCGGCAAGGCGCACACCGTGATGGCCGAGGGCGGCATCGCGGCGGCGATGGCCAACGCCAACGAGAACGACTCCTGGCAGGTGCACTTCCGCGACACCATGCGCGGCGGCAAGTTCCTCAACCAGTGGCGGATGGCCGAACTGCACGCCCAGGAGGCACCACAGCGGGTGTGGGAGCTGGAGACCTGGGGGGCGTTGTTCGACCGCACCAAGGACGGCCGGATCTCCCAGCGCAACTTCGGCGGTCACGAGTACCCGCGCCTCGCCCACGTCGGCGACCGCACGGGCCTGGAGCTGATCCGCACGCTCCAGCAGAAGATCGTCGCGCTGCAGCAGGCGGACTTCAAGGAGACCGGCGACTACGAGTCCCGGCTGAAGGTCCTCCAGGAGTGCACGGTCACGCGTGTGCTGAAGACGGTGTCCGGCAGTGGCTCCGCCGCGGGCGGCCGGGTCTCCGGGGTGTTCGGCTACGAGCGCGAGTCGGGCCGCTTCTTCGTGCTGGAGGCACCCGCCGTGGTGATCGCCACCGGCGGCATCGGCAAGTCCTTCAAGGTGACGTCGAACTCGTGGGAGTACACGGGCGACGGCCACGCGCTGGCCCTCCTCGCGGGCGCTCCCCTGCTGAACATGGAGTTCGTGCAGTTCCACCCGACCGGCATGGTCTGGCCGCCGTCGGTGAAGGGCATCCTCGTCACCGAGTCGGTGCGCGGCGACGGCGGTGTGCTGCGCAACTCCGACGGCAAGCGGTTCATGTTCGACTACATCCCCGACGTCTTCAAGGACAAGTACGCCGAGACGGAGGAGGAGGGCGACCGCTGGTACGACGACCCGGACCACAACCGCCGCCCGCCCGAGCTGCTCCCTCGCGACGAGGTCGCGCGGGCGATCAACAGCGAGGTGAAGGAGGGGCGCGGCTCGCCGCACGGGGGCGTGTTCCTCGACGTGTCGACGCGGATGCCCGCCGAGGTGATCAAGCGCCGGCTGCCGTCGATGTACCACCAGTTCAAGGAGCTGGCGGACGTCGACATCACGGCAGAGGCGATGGAGGTCGGGCCCACCTGTCACTACGTGATGGGCGGGATCGCGGTCGAGTCCGACACGGCGGCGGCACGCGGGGTGCCGGGTCTCTACGCGGCCGGTGAGGTGGCCGGCGGCATGCACGGCTCCAACCGGCTCGGCGGCAACTCCCTGTCCGACCTGCTGGTCTTCGGGCGCCGGGCGGGCTGGCACGCCGCCGAGTACGCGGCGGGGGCGGCCGGGGCGCGGCCCGTGGTGGACGACGTCCAGATCGACGCGGCGGCGGCGGAGGCGCTGCGGCCCTTCTCGGCCGAGGCGGAGACCGAGGAGCCGATGGGCGGCCCCCCGGAGAACCCGTACACCCTGCACCAGGAACTCCAGCAGACGATGAACGACCTGGTCGGCATCATCCGCCGGGAGCCGGAGATGGAGCAGGCCCTTCAGAAGCTGGCCGAGCTGCGGCTCCGGGCGCGCCGGGCCGGGGTCGAGGGGCACCGGCAGTTCAACCCGGGCTGGCACCTCGCCCTGGACCTCCGGAACATGCTGCTGGTCAGCGAGTGTGTGGCGCGCGCGGCGCTGGAGCGCACCGAGTCGCGCGGCGGGCACACGCGTGAGGACCATCCGGGGATGGACCGCGCGTGGCGCCGGATCAATCTGCTGTGCGCGCTCACCGACCCCACGGGCGGCCTGGCGGCGACGGACCCGGTCCGCGGCCAGATCGCCCTCACCCGTGAGACCACCGAACCCGTCCGTGACGACCTGCTCGCCCTGTTCGACAAGGAGGAGCTGGTCAAGTACCTCGCCGAAGAGGAGCTCCACGAATGAGCGGCTATACGGCCCACTTCAAGGTGTGGCGCGGGGACGTGGGCGGCGGCGGCCTGGAGAACTTCGAGGTCGAGGTCAACGACGGTGAGGTGGTGCTCGACATCATCCACCGCATCCAGGCCACCCAGGCGCCCGATCTCGCCGTGCGCTGGAACTGCAAGGCGGGCAAGTGCGGTTCCTGCTCGGCGGAGATCAACGGCCGTCCGCGGCTGATGTGCATGACGCGCATGTCGGTGTTCGAACGCGAGGAGACGATCACGGTGACGCCACTGCGGGCGTTCCCGGTCGTCCGCGACCTGGTCACCGACGTCGGCTTCAACTACACCAAGGCCAGGGAGGTCCCGGCCTTCGTGCCGCCGGCCGGGGTCGGTCCGGGCGAGTACCGGATGATGCAGGAGGACGTGGACCGCTCGCAGGAGTTCCGCAAGTGCATCGAGTGCTTCCTGTGCCAGGACACCTGCCATGTGGTCCGTGACCACGAGGAGAACAAGCAGGCATTCGCCGGGCCCCGTTTCCTGATGCGGGTGGCGGAGCTGGACATGCACCCGCTGGACGCGGCGTCGGAGGCGGGCCTGGACCGCAAGACCACCGCCCAGGACGAACACGGCCTCGGCTACTGCAACATCACCAAGTGCTGCACGGAGGTCTGCCCCGAGGGCATCAAGATCACGGACAACGCGCTGATCCCGCTGAAGGAGCGGGCGGTCGACCGCAAGTACGACCCGCTGGTGTGGCTGGGCTCGAAGATCAGGAGGCGCTCTTCAGCAGGCTGAGCGCCTGGTGGAGGTTGTGCTCGGCGATCTCCCGCATCCGCTCCGGGTGCGGGAAGTCGCCCTCGATCAGGGTCAGCGGGCCCGAGACCAGGCCGATGTGCATGGCCAGGCGGTACAGGCGCAGGCGTGCCTCGTCCAGGCCAGGGACGCGCAGGGCGTCGTAGTGGGGGCCGAAGCGGAGCCTCAGGAAGACGTGTTCGTGCTCCACGTCGGCGTACATCAGGCCCTCGATGTCGATGAGCGCCGGATGCCCGTCGGGGGTGAGCAGGACGTGGTCGGCCCCGAGTTCGCCGTGGACGAGGGTGTGGTGGTCGCGGGGCCGGACCTCTGCCGCCAGGGCGTGGACCTCCTCCTCCAGCTCCCGGCGTGCGGCGGCGGCGCGGGTCTCGCGTGCGGCGGCTTCGGCCACGGCGCGCAGGGCTCCTTCGGCGACGCGCCGCTCGCAGGATCCGCCGTACGAGGAACCGCCGTTGTCGACGACGGCGACCTTCCCGAACCGGGGTCCGGTGTGGCCGTGCAGGGCGGCGAGCAGCTCGGCCACCCGCTCCATGGCCCGTGGGGCCTGCTCCGGCTCGCGGGCCAGGGCGTCCTCCAGGCTGCCTCCGGTGAGGTCCTCGACGACGGCCGCGTCCGCGGGCAGGCGCGTGTGCGTGGAGTCGGCGTACCGGAGGCGGGGGGTGCGGACACCGGCGGCGGTGAGCCGGTCGTGAGCCGCCGTGAACAGGCCGAGGCCCGTGCCGTGCGAGAAGACGTCCCGGGGGTCGGGGTCCGGCCGGTCCCAGTAGTCCTCGTCGGCGGACCAGACGTAGGCGACGGCGGTGGAGTCGTCGTCGAGGGTGAGGCGGTAGACGCCCTTCTTGGTGCCGCCGCGCAGGCGCTCCGCTCCGGTGAGGGCGCGGGACCGGCCCAGGGCGGCGCACGCGAGGGGTGCGAGGTCGGCGGTGGTGAGGGGGCGTCTGGTCGTGGTCACCGCACCCAGTCTTCCTTGTAGGAACGCCAGTCCGCCTCGGTGGCGGCGAAATCGATGTAGAGCGCGACGCCGAAGCGGGCCCGGTCCGCGTCCGTGCGGGACAGGCCCAGGCGGACACCCCGGACCGCCGCCGGGACGGTCTCGGCGTGGTTCCAGTGCCCGAAGCGGTTCTCGTGGAAGAAGGGCAGGCCCATCAGCAGGTCGGTGGACGGCGGGGTGACCTCCAGCGCCAGGGAGGTCTGCTGGGCGACGTAGCCGCCGTAGGTGCTCTCCAGCGGCTGCATCGTGTCGTACGACATCATGGCGATCTGGTCGACGCGGCGGGCGACCTGGCCGAAGAACTCCTGCGACCACCACTTGGGGTGCCCGGTGACGCTTCCCCACAGGGTGTGGAAGGCCGGGAGCGGGTCGATCTGGTGGGCGGCGACGGAGAGCCGGGCGTCCCGGGAGCGGGTCTCGCGGCGCAGGGCGTCGAGGAGGCTCAGGAAGTTCCGGTCACCGGAGTGCATCGGCTCGAGGTCGAGGTGGATGCCCTCGTAGCCGGTGTCCAGGATCCGGCCGGCGGAACGCAGGACGGCGGCGCGGGTCTTCGCGTTCTCCAGGCGCATGCCCTCGTCGCCCTCGGTCGCCAGGACGTCGCCCAGGAACGCCTGGACCCGGACGCCGGGAAGCTTGTCGTGCACGGCGTCGATGAACCAACGGGCCTTCGGATACACCGACTCGGGGAGCGTGCCGTCGTGCTCCAGCGGGCCCGAGTGGACGTACAGGTCGCGGATGCCGGTGTCGCGCAGGCGCCGGGCCAGGGCCGTGACGTCGGCGTCCTTCTTGCGCCCGTCGACCCAGGCGTGGCCGAGCCAGAGGGCGTCGCGGTTCCTGGTGTACGTGCCGTCCGCCGGGTCGCCCGTGTAGTTGACGCGCAGGGCCGTCAGCACGGACAGCAGCGGGACCAGCAGGGCCAGGACCACGGCGAGCGCCGTGCGTCCGATCCGGCGTCGGCGCCGGCTGCCCTGCCCGCTGCCGGGTGCGGGAGCGTCCTGCGCGGCGCCCTCGGCTGCCGCCTCGGTCGGGGTGGTGCCTTCCGCGTGGTCCATGCCGTCCCCCCGGTGATGCGGATGATGTTGCCGGGGATGACGATCAGCACGCACGTTCGGTTGCCGTCAGAACAGACTCAGCAACGCCTCCGCCGGGTCCGTCAGGCTCGTGTCCCCTCCGGGCAGGGGCAGTTCGAACCACACCGTCTTGCCCCGGGGGGTGCGGCGGGAGCCCCACGCTGCGCTGAGGAGGCCGACGAGCTGGAGGCCGCGGCCGCCCTCGTCGGTGTCGCGGGCCCGGCGGCGGCGGGGCTGGACCAGGCCGGAGTCCCAGACCTCGCAGACCAGGGTGCGGTCGAGCAGGAGGCGCAGCCGGATCTCGCCCTCGCCGTAGCGCAGAGCGTTGGTGACCAGTTCGCTGACCAGGAGCTCCGTGGTGTCGACCAGGGGTTCCATGTCCCAGGCGAGCAGCTGGGCGCGGGCGTACTCACGGGCCCGGCCCACGCTGCGCGGCTCGCGCGGCAGGGTCCAGTCACCGACGGAATCCGTGGGCAGCCCCTGTACACGTGCCATCAGCAGCGCGATGTCGTCCTCGCCGTGGTGGGTGTCGAGGGTGTTGAGGACGTGGTCGCAGACGTCCTCCAGCGGCTGGGTCGGGTCGGAGAGCGCGCTGACGAAGGCCTGGAGGCCCTCGTCCAGGGGGTGGTCGCGACTTTCCACCAGGCCGTCCGTGTAGAGCGCGAGCAGGGCGCCCTCGGGCAGTTCGACCTCGACCTCCTCGAAGGGCTCCCCGCCGACGCCGAGCGGCATGCCCGGCGGCACGTCCAGCATCAGCGCCGGCTCGCCCGGCTCGACCAGGACGGGCGGCAGATGGCCCGCGTTGGCGAAGGTGCAGCGCCGGGTGACCGAGTCGTAGACGGCGTAGACGCAGGTGGCGAGGTACACCTCCGAGAGGTCGGCCTCACGGGGGCGGCGGGCCGCCCTCGTCGCCTGCTGGACGCCCCCGGGGGCGCCGAGTCCGCGGGCGATCTCGTCCAGCTGGGAGAGCACCTCGGCCGGTTCCAGGTCGAGTTGGGCCAGGGTGCGGACCGCGGTGCGGAGTTCGCCCATGGCGACGGCGGCGCGCAGGCCACGGCCCATGACGTCGCCGACGACCAGCGCGGTGCGGTGCCCAGGCAGTTCGATGACGTCGAACCAGTCGCCGCCGACCTCGCTGGGCCGGCCGGTGTTGACGTTGCCGGGGAGATAGCGGCAGGCGATGTCGAGGCCGGAGGCCTCCGGGTCGCCGGGCGGGAGCAGGGAGCGTTGCAGTATCAACGCGCGTTCGTGTTCGCGGCGGTAGAGGCGCGCGTTGTCGATGCAGACCGCGGCCCGCGCGGCCAGCTCCACGGCGAGGTCGCGGTCCCGGTCGCCGAACGGCTCGCTGCCCTTCGTACGGGCGAACTGCGCGAGCCCGACGACCGTGTCGTGGGCGACCATCGGCACGGCGAGCGTGGACTGCACGAGCCCGCCGTCCTCGCCCGGGACGGTCTGGGGGCGGGCCGTGCGCAGGGCGTCCGCGCAGGGCGAGTTGAACGGGTAGTGGTGGACGGCGCCGACCGCGACGGGCACGCCGGTGCCGGTGAAGGGCGCGTCGGAGACGGCGCTGGCGAAGGCCACGCGGCGCAGTTCGGCGCTGCCGTCGGCGAGCCCGGGCGGGGTCTCGTCGCCGGCCAGCAGCCCCTGGTAGAGGTCGACCGTGGCCAGGTCGCAGAAGCCGGGGACGACCACGTCGAGGAGCTGGCGGGCCGTGGTCTCCAGGTCGAGGGAGTTGCCGATGCGGGCGCCGGCCTCGTTCAGCAGGGCGAGGTTGCGCCGGGCGGCGGCGGCCTCGCGGGCGGCGGCGCGGCGGGCGGTGATGTCGATCCCGAGCCAGGCGACCCCGATGGGACGGCCCGAACCGCTGTGCACGCGGTAGAGGTTGACGGACCAGTGGCGGCGCTCGTCGGAACCCGGCACGAAGCCCGTGACGTGCATGTCGGTGATGGAGCTGCCGGTTTCCAGCACCCGGCGCAGGGTTGCGGCGACCCGCTCGGCCTCGCCGCGCGGGAGGTAGTCGTGGACGCCCTTGCCGCGGTGGTCGTCGGGTGCGCCGCCGAAGATGGAGGCGAACCGCTGGTTGACGCGGCGGACCCGCAGGTCGGGGTCGATCAGCAGGAATCCGAACGGGGATTGACCGAAAATGGCCTGCGAGGCGGCGAGGTCGGTCTCGATGCTGCGCAGGGTGCGCACGTCGACGACGATGCAGACGGCGGCCTTGTCGCCCTCCTCGGTGCGCGTCGGCATGACGTACACCTCGGCGAGCCCCTCGTGGCCGCACTCCCCCTCGACGCCCCTCGGCATCCGGAAGGGCACCACGCCGGTCCACTCGCGGCCGTCGAGGATCTCGGCCATCTTGCGCATGCCGCGCTCGCGGTGGCGCGGGTCGATGAACGCCTCGATGGGGTCCATGCCGACGGCGCGGTCGGCGGGGATGCCGAAGAGGTGCTCGGCGCGCAGGCTCCACTGCTCGACCAGCCCGTCGGGACCGATGGAGAAGGACACGACCTTGATGTAGTCGTAGATGGATCCGGGGGGACTGCTCTGCCACATGGCGTCCCCGGTCCGCACCCCGTCGGCCGCGAGCGCACCTCCCACCGCGGAGGCCAGGCCGTCGGCGGCCCTCGCCCTCGCGCCCTCCGACGGGTCCTCGGACTCCGTGGCCTTCGCTGGTATCTCGCTCACGCGAACCGTCCCCTCCAGCTCACCGCGTCCGGCACCGGTCACCGGGGGCGGCTGCCCGCAGTATCCAGCACTACGGTGCCGCACAACACGGTGTTCACGATCACAGCACGGTCCCGATGGTTTTCGGTCCGGACCGTGACAACACTTCCAGTCTTCTAACCAGGGGACACGTCGTCGAACCCCGTCGGCCGGCAACCGCCACTGGCCTGAACCACGCGCTCTACAGCGGTGTCACGTACGTACACCGGATTTTCACTCCGGCACCGCGAGTTCGAACCACACGGTCTTGCCCGCGGCGCCGGGCCGGGTACCCCATCGGCGGGAGGAGGAGGCCACCAGGTGCAGTCCGCGGCCGCTCTCGTCCTCCAGGCGGGCGGGGCGCTCGCGGGGCGGGTCCGGCAGCGGGTCGGAGACCTCGACCAGGAGGACGCCGCCGAGCCCTGAGGGGCGTACCAGGCGGACCCCGATGGGGCCCGTGGCATGCCGCAGGGCGTTGGTGACCAGCTCGCTCACCAGCAGGGCGGCGAGGTCGGCGAGGCTCTCGAGGCCCCAGCGCCGGAGTTGGCCGCGCACGGCCTGACGGGCGGTGCGCACGGCACCCGGGTCGGCGGGAAAGCTCCACTCGGCGCAGTCACCTTCGGTGTCGATCACGCCGATCACTTCCCAGGCAGGAGCCCCGCCCATGTCCGGTTTCATGGGGTTAATGGGCACATACCCGATATCCGGGGTGGAGTACCGCGCGGGGCGGCGCGCTGTGGCACGAAAGGCGTAGGGGGCGCTCCGTCGACAGTGCGATGAGGACCACACGCCCCCGGGCGGCTTCGGGCTCCCAGCGGCCTGGGGCTCCCAGCGGCTTGGGGCTCCCGGCGGCTTGGGGCTCCGGGCGGCTTCAGGCTCCGGGCGCTTCCGGCCCACCGGATCCGGTGCCGTGCGCGGGAAGGCCCTCCACGGCTCCCAGGTGCGCGAGGGCCTGCCGTACGGCCGGGACGTCCTGGTCGAGCCAGGGCACGTCCCAGATCTCGTCGGGGCCGAGCCAGCGCAGTTCGTCGTGGTCTTCGAGGGGTTCGGGGGCGGCGGAGCCGGGTCGCAGCCGGGCGGTCCACACGTGCAGGACGTACGGCGTCCTGAGGGGCCACTCCCCCGGGACACGCTCGCCCACCTCGGCGTCGACGCCGAGTTCCTCGCGCAGCTCCCGCGCGAGCGCCGCGTCGGCCGTCTCCCCGGGCTCGACCTTGCCGCCGGGCAGCTCCCAGCGCCCGGCCAGCTCCACGGGCGCGCTACGCCGGGCGGCCAGCAGCCGCCCGTCCTCGACCAGCACGGCCCCCACGACGATCCGCTCACTCATGCGGGGAGCCTACGGGAGCCCTGCCGGACTCACGGAGGTCAGTCGCGGGCCACGGCCGACCCGTTCTGACCGAGCCGCTCGACCCAGTACAGCTGCTTGTGCCCGCGACCGTCGAGGCTGTCCGCGATCTTCTGGGCCTCGGCCCGGGTCGCGTACCGGCCCACGCGGTAGCGGTTGCCGTTGTCGTCCTCTCGTATCACGAGCCAGGGAAGAGTGACCGTGCTGTCGTTCATCGCGCCCCTCCACTTCCCACCCGCGGCCTGTGCCGTGCCCCACCCGCTAAGGAAACCGCAATGCGCATATGCCCGACCCTACGCCTAACCTTTACGCAGCGAATACGGCTTTTCACAAAGAGGTACGCAACCAGCCAGAACGCAGGGGGCGCACGCCGACGAACGCGCCGTCGGCGCACCTCGGCGCACCCGGTCCGTGGCATACCGCGGAGGTGACCGCCGACCTGCGCAAACGACGGCGGTTCGCGGGGCACGCGCCACCCCTGCCCGTGCCCCTGCGCACGACGACCGTGTGAGCGGGGCGCGCGGGGTGCGCGCCGCGGGGCGGATGTGAGCGTTCGCTACTTGACCGGAAGGTGGTAGGCCACCCGGTACCGATCGGCCGGGACGACCACGTCGGCCGTCTCCACGGGGCGGCCGGAGGCGTAGAACGTGCGCTGGATGACCAGGACGACATGACCCGGTACGCCGCCCAGGACGAGCAGCTCCTCGGCGAGGCCGGGGCGGGCGCCGACCTCCTCGGTGACGTTGTCCACGATCACGTCGATGGCGCGCATGCGCTCGACGACGCCCATGCCGCCGACCGGGCCCTCCTCCGGCAGCATCACCGGCGTACGCCCCGTGACGGTGAGGGGCTCCCAGGACGTGGAGAGCATCATCGCCTCGCCGGCCTCGCGGTAGAGGTACCGCGTGCACATGACCCGCTCGCCCGGCTCGATGCCCAGCCGTTCGGCGACGGCGACGCTCGCCTCGGACTGCTCGCTGCTGGACTCCCAGGTGCCGCGGCCCTCGCCGTCGGCCTGCTCCTGGCGGAACGGGGTGGCACCTCCGGTCGGGCGGTAGCCGGAGCGGGAGATGCGCCGGGGCACGGGCCGCTCGCGCACATACGTCCCCGAGCCGGAGCGGCCCTCGACCAGGCCTTCCGCCATGAGCACCTTGCGGGCCTCCAGCGCGACCGTGTCCGAGACCCCGTACTCCTGGCGGATTCTGGCCTGGGAGGGGAGGCGGGTGTGCGGTGGCAGCTGACCGTCGACGATCTTCTTGCGGAGATCACCCGCGACGCGCAGGTACGCCGGCTGCTCACCGAATGTCACTGGCCGCTCCCATCAGGTTGTACAGACAGCAACAGCGTGGCAACCGTAGGTTGTCCGGTGCAAGCAAAGGCCAGAGAATCACTCGATGTGATGACACGGCGGCCCTGAGGGCTTTACGCAGGCACTTTCTCCCCGCTATGGCCGCCGTCACACCTGCGCTTCGGAGGTGCCCTCCTCATCCTCCCCGGAGGCGGGCGGGGTCGCCGCCAGACCGAGGGCCTTGCGCGCCGTGACGGTCGCCGGGCCGTCCACGGATCCGTACGCCTTGTCGTAGTGCGCGAAGTAGGTGTCCACGTCGCGCGCGGTGCTCGCCCCGCGCCACTCCTCCCGGGCGTCCTCCATCTCCTCGACCAGGTCGGCGAGGGGCCCCCGGGCGCCGGCCGGCCAGGAGTGCCCGCGCAGCGCCTCGATGTTCTCGCCGAGCACGTCGTGGACCTGGCCGGCCCAGGCCCGGTGGGCGTCGAGGTCGTCCTCGGTGCTCTTCTCGGGCTCCTCGTAGAGCGCCGTGTCCAGGGCGTTGGCCGTCGAGAGGAAGACGACCTGGTCGGTGCCGAGGGTGGTGGGGTCGGTGCGCAGGGAACCGGTCAGCTTGGCCTTCGCCTCGGTGTCGCCGAAGAGGCAGGTGATCGCGCGGTCGCCGTAGCGCCAGCTCACCCGGGAGGGCAGCAGGTAGTACACGTCGACATCGGCCGGCATCGCCCAGGTGTCCATCGCGTACTGGTCCTGGAGGGCGTAGCACTTCTCGTCTGCGATATCGGTGATCTTCGCGTCGCCCGGGAAGGCGCCGCCGGGC
>NZ_JAIGQA010000085.1:0-31441 GCF_019733245.1 Streptomyces sp. WAC04114 | reverse complement strand
CCGTTGGGCGGGGCACTGCCGCCGGAGCGGATGCCGAAGTGGGCTGGAGGGTCGGGCTGTTCGGGAGTCGCAAGCTCGGGACATGCCCTGGCGGCGGGTGAGGCGGGTGAGGGTGACGCCGTTCGTCTTCACGGACGCGGAGTGCGAGCAGCATGCCTGGTGACGGCGGCGGTGGAGCGCATCGTGGCCGCTCGGTAGGGGCAGCAGGCCGGGGGGCTAGGCGCGGCGGCGGTTCCTCGGGTTGCCCGAGCGGCGGGTCGTGCGCTTCTCGTACTGCCTGCGGGCCTCTTCGTACTCCTCGCGGTGGAGCCTCTCGCCGGGGGCCTCGGTGAGGGAGCGGAAGAAGTAGGCGAGGAGGGAGCCGACGAAGCCGACGGCCAGGAGGCCGCGCAGGGAGGCCTGGCGGTCCGGGTCGTGGCGGCGGGTGAAGCCGTCCCAGGTGTGGCGGAAGGCCATCGCGCTGCAGATCGCGAACATCACGACCATGAGGAGCGTGACGAAGCCGCCGATCGCGGCGATCTGGAGGCCCTGGTAGGCGAGGCGGAGGACGAGGCAGGAGGCGGCGGCCGCCGCGAGGGAGCCGACGGCCACGGCGGTGCGGCGGGCCGCGTAGCCGCCCTCGTGCTCGACCCAGGTGCTGCCGAAGAAGCGGATCGGCTCGGGGCGGGGGCCGGTGGAGCCCGCAGGGGTTTCCTGGGTGCCGGTGTCGTCGCTCACGCGTCGATTATGGCCCCGGGGTGACCGCGGGCTCCGAGCGGCTCAGCTGCAGCGGGGCCGGACGTGGCCGTCGCTGCCGGTCTGCACATAGGCATCCGAGACGTACTCGCCGTTGGAGCAGGGTCAGGACGCCGGTGTTGTCGGCGCCTGGGCCGCCGCGGACGGACACGGGCATCCGGCACGAGCGGGTAGTGGCGTCGAGCACCGCGGGTGGGTTCAGGAGCAGCGCGGGCGGATGTAGCCGTCGCTGCCGGTCTGCACATAGGCGTCCGAGACGTACTGCCCGTTGTCGATGTTGTCCCAGATGCTCGTCGTGCCGTACGGGCCCGTCACCCGGGTGCCCGGCGACTGGCAGAAGATCGCCACCTTCGCCCCTTCGGGCAGGACCCGGACGACGGTGTAGTTGGTGCCGGGGCCGCTGCGGACGTTGACACGGACGCCCGGCGCGACCGAGTAGTAGCGCAGGGCCGTGGTCGTGGCCTCGGCGGTGTGCGCCTGCGCCCCCTGGCCGCTCGCCGTCTCTTCGACACGGTCGACAGACATGGAAAACCTCCCCCGTTGGAGCCCATGGCTGTCATGGGTCCCCTTGATTCCCCTGAATCACGACATGAAACACATGTACGCAACTCGCACGCGGAGACTAGCAAGCCGCCTCTGTCCCGTACGAGTCATCGACTAGGCTCCGTGCGTCGCGCGCGCGGACGAAGATCACGGGGGTGGTTTCATGGCGCCGCAGAGCAACATCGGGGCGGGCGCGGAAGCGGAACTTCCCGAGTACGCCGGTCACTACCGGCTCGAGTCCCCGCTGGGCTCCGGCGGCATGGGCATCGTGCATCTCGCGCGCAGCACCTCGGGGATGAGGCTGGCGGTGAAGGTCGTCCATGCCGAGTTCGCCAAGGATCCCGAGTTCAGAGGGCGGTTCAGACAGGAGGTGGCGGCCGCGCGGCAGGTCAGCGGTGCCTTCACCGCGTCCGTCGTCGACGCCGACTCGGAGGCCGCAAGGCCCTGGATGGCCACCCTGTTCATCCCCGGCCCGACCCTGTCCGACCATGTGAAGCGGAACGGGGCCATGAGCCCTGCCGAGTTGCGCCGCCTGATGGCCGGACTGGCCGAGGCGCTGCGGGACATCCACCGGGTCGGTGTGGTCCACCGGGATCTCAAACCGAGCAACGTACTCCTCGCCGAGGACGGACCCAAGGTCATCGACTTCGGCATCTCCCGGCCGAAGAACAGCGAACTGCGGACCGAGACAGGCAAGTTGATCGGGACGCCGCCCTTCATGGCACCGGAGCAGTTCCGGCGCCCCCGGGAGGTGGGGCCCGCCGCCGACGTGTTCGCGCTCGGGTCGGTGATGGTGCACGCGGCCACGGGGCGGGGGCCGTTCGACTCGGACAGCCCGTATGTCGTCGCCTACCAGGTCGTGCATGACGAGCCGGATCTGACCGGCGTTCCGGAGAGTCTCGCGCCGCTGGTGGAGCGGTGCCTCGCCAAGGAGCCCGAGGACCGGCCCACGCCGGACGAGTTGATGCGGGAGCTGCGGTCGGTCGCGGCCTCGTACGACACGCAGGTCTTCCTACCGCGGCAGCCGACCGAGGAGGAACCGGAGGAGGCCGGGCCCGAAGCGCCCGCCCCGGAGGTGCCCGCGCGCGAGCGCCCCGGCCGGCTGCGCAAGCGAGGGGCCGTGGTGGCCGGGGCGCTCGGGCTGGCCGTCGCCGCAGTACTGGCGGTGGTGGGTCTGCCCGGGAGCGCGGATCAGACGCGGGGGGTCGCCTCACCGCGGACCACGACCGCCGCGTTCTCGGGGTGGGAGGCGGAGCCGCTCGACGGCCGGAGCATGCCGCAGTGCTCGTACGCCACGCCCGCTCTGGTGTGTGCGCAGGACGGGCAGGTGTTCGCGCGCGACGCCGTGAACGGGCGGCTGCTGTGGCGGCAGGCATTGAAGGGGGCTGCCGCGAGCGGGCCGCCGGCCGGGGCCCCGGTCGTGGCGGGCGGCAGAGTGCTCGGCGGACTCGGTCATGGGCGGGAGGTGACAGCCGTCGAGCTGGCCTCGGGCGAGGTGTCCCAGCAGGAGCTGCCGGCGTACGGCGGTCTGCGGGCCGTGGGGGGCATGGTGCTGCTCACCGCGTCCGACGGCATGGTCAGCGGCGTGGAGGCCGCCTCGGGCCGGGTGCGGTGGAGCCGTCGGGTGCCCGGGCAGGACGTGCCGTACTTCGTCTCGTTCCCCGGTGATCGGCTGGCGTACGCGGTGGGCGGGTCCGGCGACGGAAACCGTACGCGGGTCACGGCGGTGGATCCGCGGACCGGTGAGGTTCGGTGGCAGGCACGGCTCGACGGGAACCTGGAGGCCGTCGGCACTGCGGACGGGTCGCTCGTGGCGGTCGCCGTCGACGCCGTGCGCGGGGAGGCCCGGGCCGTCGTGCGCTACGACCCTCGCGGCCGCACGACCGTGCGGGTGCCGCTGCGCGTCCCCCTGGCGCAGGTCCAGGGCGGTGTCCGCGGGGACGTCGTGCATCTCATGGCGGCAGGCGGGGCGTTGACGGCCGTCGATCTGAAGGCGCGCGAGCAGCTCTGGAGCCTGGAGACGGGGGTCGTGCGGGCATCCACACCGGCGGCCGACGGCCGCCATGTGTACGTGAGCGCGCCCGACGGCCGGCTGCTCGCCGTGGACGCCCGGCGGGGCAAGCTCGTGGGGCAGACGCCGGTGCGGCTGGGTGAGCGCTCCGACCGGGTCCCGGCTTCCCTTCCCGAGCCGGTGGTGGTGGGCGACCGGGTCTACGGCAGTGCGCCGGACGGGACGGTGTTCGCCGTCAACGGCCGCGATCCGGCCGCCTGGTGAGCGAACGCGCCGAGGGCCGCCCCCGGCAGCGGGAGACGGCCCTCGGCGCGAACAGGGATCAGCCCAGCTTCGACACGTCCCGCACCGCGCCCTTGTCCGCGCTCGTCGCCATCGCCGCGTAGGCCCGCAGCGCCGCGGAGACCTTGCGGTCGCGGTTCTTCGGGGCGTACACGCCGTTCAGCGCCTGCTCGCGGCGGGCCAGTTCGGCGTCGTCCACCAGCAGTTCGATGGAGCGGTTCGGGATGTCGATGCGGACGCGGTCGCCGTCCTCGACCAGGGCGATGGTGCCGCCCGCGGCCGCCTCGGGCGAGGCGTGGCCGATGGAGAGACCGGAGGTGCCGCCGGAGAAGCGGCCGTCCGTGACCAGCGCGCAGGTCTTCCCGAGGCCTCGGCCCTTGAGGTACGAGGTCGGGTAGAGCATCTCCTGCATGCCGGGGCCGCCCTTGGGGCCCTCGTAGCGGATGACGACGACGTCGCCGTCCTTGACCTGCTGGGTGAGGATCTTCTGGACGGCCTCCTCCTGCGACTCGCAGACGACCGCCGGGCCCTCGAAGGTCCAGATGGACTCGTCGACGCCGGCCGTCTTCACGACGCAGCCGTCCACGGCCAGGTTGCCCTTGAGGACCGCGAGGCCGCCGTCCTTGGAGTAGGCGTGCTCGGCGGAGCGGATGCAGCCGCCCTCGGCGTCCTCGTCCAGGGCCTCCCAGCGCTCGGACTGGGAGAAGGCCTCGGCGGAGCGGACGCAGCCGGGGGCCGCGTGCCACAGCTCGACGGCCTCGGCGGACGGGGAGCCGCCGCGCACGTCCCAGGTCTTCAGCCAGTCGCCGAGGGACGGGCTGTGCACGGAGTGCACGTCCTCGTTGAGCAGGCCGGCCCGGTGCAGCTCGCCGAGCAGGGCGGGGATGCCGCCGGCGCGGTGCACGTCCTCCATGTAGTACGTGCGGTCCTTGGCCACGTTCGGCGCGACCTTGGCCAGGCACGGCACGCGGCGCGAGACCGCGTTGATCTCGTCCAGGCCGAAGGGGACGCCGGCCTCCTGGGCGGCGGCCAGCAGGTGCAGGATCGTGTTGGTGGAGCCGCCCATGGCGATGTCGAGGGCCATGGCGTTCTCGAAGGCCGCGAAGGATGCCACGCTGCGGGGCAGGACCGTCTCGTCGTCCTGCTCGTAGTAGCGGCGGGTGATGTCCATGACGGTGTTGGCCGCGTTCACGTACAGCTGTTTGCGGGCGGTGTGCGTGGCGAGGACGGAGCCGTTGCCCGGGAGGGACAGGCCGATGGCCTCGGTCAGGCAGTTCATCGAGTTGGCGGTGAACATGCCGGAACAGGAGCCGCAGGTCGGACAGGCGTTCTCCTCGATGCGGAGGATGTCCTCGTCCGAGATCTTGTCGTTCACGGCGTCGGAGATCGCGTCGACCAGGTCGAGCGTGCGGACCGTGCCGTCGACCAGGGTGGCGCGGCCGGACTCCATCGGGCCGCCGGAGACGAAGACCGTGGGGATGTTGAGCCGCAGGGCGGCGTTCAGCATGCCCGGGGTGATCTTGTCGCAGTTGGAGATGCAGATCAGGGCGTCCGCGCAGTGCGCCTCGACCATGTACTCCACGCTGTCCGCGATCAGGTCGCGGGAGGGCAGGGAGTACAGCATGCCGCCGTGGCCCATGGCGATGCCGTCGTCGACGGCGATCGTGTTGAACTCGCGCGGGATGCCGCCGGCGGCGACGACCGCCTCGCTGACGATCCGGCCGACCGGCGCCAGGTGCGTGTGCCCGGGGACGAACTCGGTGAAGCTGTTGGCGACCGCGATGATCGGCTTGCGGCCGATGTCCCCGCCCGGTACACCGGAGGCGCGCATCAGGGCGCGGGCGCCCGCCATGTTGCGGCCGTGGGTGACTGTGCGGGACCTCAGCTCGGGCATCGTCGCTCGCTCCTTCAGAGACTGCGTCAGAGGATTCGGAGATTTCTGACTGCTACCGAGCGTACGCCGGTCATCCAGTGGGCGGGACGGTGCGTCCGGAATGCGGGACGCCTGTCTCGGCCACGGCACCCGCAGGCCTTACGGATCGCTCACCCGCGCGCCTTACGGATCGCTCACCCGCAGGCTTTACGGATCAGTCAGATGTCCCTGTACGACGGGTGCGAGCCGCGCGATGACCTGCTCCGGGTCCGCCGAGGCCAGCGGCTCGATCCTGAGGACGTAGCGCAGGATCGCGGTGCCCACGAGCTGTGCCGCGGCGAGCTCGGCCCGCAGCTCGGCGTCCGGCAGCTCCAGCTGTACGGCGATGCGGCGCAGCACCTGGGTGGCGATGATCCGCCGGAAGACGGCGGCCGCGGTGTCGTTGGTGAGGGCGGACCGGACGATGGCGAGCAGCGGCGCGCGGGTCGCCGGGTTCTCCCAGATGCCGAAGAAGAAGCGGGCCAGGCGCTCCCCCACCCCGTCCAGCGGACCTTCCTCGATGGCCTTCGGGGCCTGGAGGGCGGGCCCGAAGGACAGGGTGATCGCCGCCTCGAAGACCTGCTCCTTCGTGCCGAAGTAGTGGTGCACGAGGGCCGAGTCGACGCCGGCGGACTTGGCGATGCCGCGCACGGACGTCTTCTCGTAGCCGCGCTCGGAGAACTCGTCGCGGGCGGCGGTCAGGATGCGGTCGCGGGTGTCCGCCGCCTCCGTGCGCGGGGGGCGGCCGCGGCGGCGGGCGGCGGTGCCGGACCCGCTGCCCGCCGGGGGCCGGTCGGTCATGACCGCGGCACCTTCACCGTCGAGGCCGGGTGCACGGTCATGTCCTAGGCACCTTCACCGCGGAGGCCAGGTGCAGGCGGGTGAAGGCCAGGGCCTCCGCCAGGTCGGCCTCGCGCTCCGCGCTCGACATCGCGCGGCGGGTGTTGACCTCGATGACGACGTGCCCGTCGAAGCCGGTGAGGGCGAGCCGCTCCAGTACCTCGGCGCAGGGCTGGGTGCCGCGGCCGGGCACCAGGTGCTCGTCCTTGGCGGAACCCCGGCCGTCGGCGAGGTGGACGTGGCCGAGCCGGTCGCCCATGCGCTCGACCATGTCCAGGGCGTCGGAGCGGGCCGTCGCGGTGTGGCTGAGGTCGATCGTGAAGTGCCGGTAGTCGTCCTTCGTCACGTCCCAGTCGGGGGCGTACGCGAGCATCTCGCGGTCGCGGTAGCGCCAGGGGTACATGTTTTCGACGGCGAACCGTACGTCCGTCTCGTTGGCCATGCGCCAGATGCCGGTGACGAAGTCCCGGGCGTACTGGCGCTGCCAGCGGAACGGCGGGTGGACCACGACCGTGCTCGCGTCGAGCTTCTCGGCCGCCGCGCGGGCCCGCTGGAGCTTGGTCCACGGGTCGGTGGACCAGACGCGCTGCGTGATGAGCAGGCAGGGGGCGTGCACGGCCAGGATCGGGATCCGGTGGTAGTCGCTGAGTCTGCGCAGGGCCTCGATGTCCTGGCTGACCGGGTCGGTCCAGACCATGACCTCGACTCCGTCGTAGCCGAGGCGCGCGGCGATCTCGAAGGCCGTGGCCGTCGACTCCGGGTAGACCGAGGCCGTCGACAGGGCGACCTTCGCGTCCGGGATCTTCACGGCTGGCTCTGCCATGCAGGACAGATTACGGGGTGTGGTCGGGGTGGCGTGGGGGGCCTCTTGGCCGTTGTGGTGTTTGCCATAGACGAGCGGGCCCCTACACGGACTCCATGTGATCCAGGCGACGCAGGATCACGCCTTCCCTCAGCGCCCAGGGGCATATCTCCACGCGCTCCACGCCGAAGAGGTCCATCGCGGCCTCGGCGACCAGGGCGCCCGCCAGGAGCTGCCCGGCCCTGCCCTCCGAGACGCCCGGCAGCTCCGAGCGCTCCTGCTCGGTCATGGCGGCCAGGCGCGGGACCCAGCCCTCCAGGGACTCCCGCTTGAGCTCGCGCTGGACGTACAGGCCCTCGGCGGAGCGGGCGGCGCCGGCGATGCGGGCCAGCTGCTTGAAGGTCTTCGACGTGGCGACGACGTGGTCGGGGGTGCCGAGGCGGCTGAATTCGCCGACCGTGCGGGCGATCTCGGTCCGCACATGACGGCGCAGGGCGCGCACGTCGTCCGGGGCGGGCGGGTCGCCGGGGAGCCAGCCCGCGGTGAGGCGGCCTGCGCCCAGCGGCAGCGAGGCGGCCGCGTCGGGCTCCTCGTCGATGCCGTAGGCGACCTCCAGGGAGCCGCCGCCGATGTCCAGGACCAGCAGTTTCCCGGCCGACCAGCCGAACCAGCGGCGGGCGGCGAGGAAGGTCAGCCGGGCCTCCTCGGAGCCGCTGAGGACCTGGAGCTCGACGCCGGTCTCGGCGCGCACGCGGGCGAGGACGTCGTCGGCGTTACGGGCCTCCCGTACGGCGGAGGTCGCGAACGGGAGGACCTCTTCGACGCCCTTGTCCTCGGCGGCCTGGAGCGCCTCCTTGATGACCGAGACCAGCCGGTCGACGCCGTGCGGGCCGATCGCGCCGTCGTCGTCGAGGAGCTGGGCGAGGCGCAGTTCCGCCTTGTGCGAGTGCGCGGGCAGCGGGCACGCGCCAGGGTGCGCGTCCACCACGAGCAGATGCACCGTGTTCGATCCCACGTCGAGGACACCGAGTCTCATGTACGGAACGCTACTGCCCGCCGGGCCCTCCGCTGTCCTCGGTGGGGGTACGAGGCCCGTACCCTGGACTCGTGCCAAAGACGAAAAAGGCGAAGCGCGACAAATCACCGGGCGTCGTGGAGTCCGACGAGAAGGGCCTCGACTTCGCTCGCGCATGGGTGGAGTTTCCTGATCCGGCGGACGACGAGCAGGTCTTCCGCTGCGATCTGACATGGCTGACCTCTCGCTGGAACTGCATCTTCGGCAGCGGCTGCCAGGGCATCCAGGCGGGCCGCGCGGATGACGGCTGCTGCACGTTGGGTGCCCACTTCTCCGACGAGGACGACGAGAAGCGCGTCGCCGAGCACGTGGCCAGGCTCACGCCGGACATCTGGCAGCACCACGCCGAGGGCACGCGGGGCGGCTGGGTCTCCGAGGACGAGGACGGCGAACGGCAGACGCGGCCCTTCCAGGGCTCGTGCATCTTCCAGAACCGGCCGGGCTTCAAGGGAGGCATGGGCTGCTCGCTGCACATCCTGGCCCTGAAGGAGGGCCGCGAGCCGCTGGAGACCAAGCCGGACGTGTGCTGGCAGCTGCCGGTGCGGCGGACGTACGAGTGGATCGACCGGCCCGACGACACGCGCGTCCTGCAGGTGTCGATCGGTGAGTACGACCGCCGCGGCTGGGGCCCGGGCGGCCACGACCTGCACTGGTGGTGCACGTCGGCGACCTCGGCGCACGGCGCGGGCGATCCGGTGTACGTCTCCTACCGGCCCGAGCTGATCGAGCTGATGGGCAAGGCCGGCTACGACCGGCTGGTCGAGCTGTGCGAGGAGCGGCTGGCCTCGCAGCTGCCGCTGCTGGCACCGCACCCCGCGGATCCCGCGCATCCGGCGAGCCCTGGGGCCTGAGGGACCGGCTACGAGGTGACCGGGCTCGGGTCGCCGCTGTCCGACGGCGGTGGCGTCGAGCCCGTGGGGTCCGTCGGGGCCGGGTCCGTCGGCGTGGGCGTGGGATCCGGGTCGGTCGACGGGGGCGGAGTGGTCGGTGTCGGGTCCGGACCGGGACGGGAGGGGCTCGGCGCGGTGCCGTAGCCCTCGATGTGGACGACGGCGCCCACGGGTGCGACCGCGACCTGCGCGTGCCAGGGACCGGCCGGCTCCCGGAGGTGATCGACGTACACCTTGATCGTCACCGACTCGCCGGGTCTGAGCGTGCCCGAGGAATGGCTGAGGTAGAGCCAGGGGGCTCCCGTCGACGCGGACCAGCGGACCGGGGCCGGGCCGCTCGCGGTCAGCGTGATCAGGGTGGTGTCGCCGCTGTTGTCGGCGGTGACCTCCAGGGCGCTCTCGCGTCCCGCGCCGGCGACGCCGATGACCTCGACGGAGACGTCGGCCTTGCCGTCCTTGCCGAACCGGGGGCCGGGGCGGGTGCTCGCGTTGCCGGCGTTCTCGTAGCCGCCGCCCGCCATCTCGCCGTCCAGGCCGAACGGGTCGTCCGCCTCGCGCGCGGAGGCCGAGCGGCCGTCCTGGCCCTCGCCGGTCGGGGTGCCCCGGTAGGCGGCCCACAGGGCGAGGACGGGGGCGGCCACGACGGTGGCGACGACGGCCGTGGTGACGGCACGCGCGCGCAGGCGGTCCCTGCGGGCGGCGTGGTCCTTGGGGTCCATCGGGAAGCCGCGCCGGTCGAAGCGGGGCGCGGCGTTCCGGGCGCGCGGGTGGTGCGCCATGGCGACGTGCAGGGCCGCGCGGGGTGCGGGCAGGACGGGCAGTTCGGCGGGCGTGACGCTGGTGCCGGGCCAGCGGCCGGGGATGGCGCGCTCGGCGGTGCGGCGGCAGCGCGGGCAGTCGTCGACGTGCCGGACGAGTTCGCGGCGCAGGGCCGTGCCGAGCACGAGCCGGTCGTCGCCGACGAGGTGCGACACGCTCGGACACGCCCCGGTCTCGACCACGGCGAGGGCCGCACGCGTGCGTTCCACCTCGCAGGCGGCGGAGGCGAGCAGATCGCGGGCGGCGGCCGGGTCCATGCCGAGGACGGCGGCGACCTCGCGGGCGGCGAGGTGGTGGCGCACGGCCAGTTCGAGCGCCTCGCGCTGCTCGGGCGTGGTGCCGGCGGCCTCCGGCCAGGCCAGCAGGGCCAGTTCGCGACGGCGCCGCTCCTGGACCTCCTCGGAGGCGGCCGGGGCGGCCGGACGGTCGGCGCGCTGCCGGTCGGTTCGGCCCGCGGCATGGCTGCTCTGACGTTTCTGCTTGGCCTCGGCCAGCTTGCGCAGGCACGCCCAGCGGGCCAGCGCGTACAGCCAGGCCCTGCGGTCCGCGGGTGCCTGGGGGAGGTGCCGGCCGCGGCGTTCGGCGAGTGCGAGGACGTCGCCCAGGGCGGCGGTCGCTGCCTCGTGGTCGCACAGCACGGACAGGCAGTAGGTGAACAGGCCGTCCAGGTAGGGCTCGTAGCGCGTGGGCGGCTGCTGCGCCAGCGTGCGCGCCGCCCCGCGGTCGCGTGCCTCCCGGTGCGCCCGGTGGGCGCCGGTGGTGCGGGCCGAACGGGTCGAGATCTCCGGAGTACTGCTCATCATTCGGCGACCGTAGGGGGCCGGGAGTGGCCCCTTCAGGCGGCTTGAGCACATTTAATCCGTACGGGTGAAACGATCCCTCAATCGGGGACATGAACCGGTTGTTCCACGGCTGGCGCGGGATGGCGGACCCCTGGCGCGCGGGCGGAGGCCGTCGGCCGGTCCCGCGTTGTCAGTGCCGGCGGCTACGGTTTCGTCCATGGCTGCCCGTACGAAGACCACCAAGGACCGTCCGTCCTACCGCTGCACGGAATGCGGCTGGCAGACGGCGAAGTGGCTCGGCCGCTGCCCCGAGTGCCAGGCCTGGGGGACGGTCGAGGAGTACGGCGCGCCCGCGGTGCGCACGACGGCCCCCGGCCGGGTCACCACCTCCGCGCTGCCCATCGGCCAGGTGGACGGCCGCCAGGCCACGGCCCGTCCCACCGGCGTGCCGGAGCTGGACCGGGTGCTCGGCGGTGGCCTGGTCCCCGGCGCGGTGGTGCTGGTCGCGGGCGAACCGGGCGTCGGCAAGTCCACGCTCCTGCTGGACGTGGCGGCCAAGTCCGCGAGCGACGAGCACCGCACCCTGTACGTCACGGGTGAGGAGTCGGCGAGCCAGGTCCGGCTGCGCGCCGACCGCATCGGCGCCATCGACGACCACCTGTACCTGGCGGCCGAGACGGATCTGGCCGCCGTGCTGGGCCACTTGGACGCGGTGAAGCCGTCGCTGCTGATCATGGACTCGGTGCAGACCGTGGCCTCCCCCGAGATCGACGGCGCGCCCGGCGGCATGGCCCAGGTGCGGGAGGTCGCCGGAGCCCTCATCCGGGCGTCCAAGGAACGCGGCATGTCCACGCTGCTGGTGGGCCATGTCACCAAGGACGGCGCGATCGCGGGCCCGCGCCTGCTGGAGCACCTGGTGGACGTCGTCCTGAGCTTCGAGGGCGACCGGCACGCCCGCCTGCGTCTGGTGCGCGGCGTCAAGAACCGCTACGGCACCACCGACGAGGTCGGCTGCTTCGAGCTGCACGACGAGGGCATCACGGGTCTCGCAGACCCGAGCGGGCTCTTCCTGACCCGCCGGGCCGAACCGGTCCCGGGCACCTGCCTGACCGTCACCCTGGAGGGCCGCCGCCCCCTGGTCGCCGAGGTCCAGGCGCTCACGGTCGACTCGCAGATCCCCTCCCCGCGCCGCACCACCTCGGGCCTGGAGACCTCCCGCGTCTCGATGATGCTCGCGGTGCTGGAACAGCGGGGGCGGATCAGCGCCTTGGGCAAAAGGGACATCTACTCCGCGACGGTCGGCGGGGTGAAGCTCACCGAGCCGGCCGCGGACCTGGCCGTCGCCCTCGCCCTGGCGAGCGCGGCGAGTGACACACCTCTCCCGAAGAACCTCGTCGCGATCGGCGAGGTGGGCCTCGCGGGCGAGGTGAGACGGGTCACCGGAGTGCAGCGCAGACTGGCCGAAGCCCACCGTCTGGGCTTCACGCACGCGCTGGTCCCGGGCGATCCGGGCAAGGTCCCGGCGGGCATGAAGGTCCTGGAAGTCGCGGACATAGGGGACGCCCTGAGGGTCCTTCCCCGCTCCCGTCGCAGAGAGGCCCCACGGGACGAGGAGGGTCGCCGGTAGACTTTGCCCTGGTCTCGCCCGTCCGTGCGAACCGAGCGCGCGACACGGGGGCGCCCAGAACCTGCGACCGGAGGAGTGCAGTGGCAGCCAACGACCGGGCATCTGCTCCCGGAAAATCCGGCGGGAGCGCCGGTACCGATGGCCTGATGCGCGCCTCCCTGAGCGCCGTGGCACCCGGCACCGCCCTGCGTGACGGCCTGGAGCGCGTGCTCCGCGGCAACACCGGCGGACTCATAGTGCTCGGCTCCGACAAGACGGTCGAGGCGCTGTGCAGCGGCGGTTTCGTGCTGGACGTCGAGTTCACCGCGACCCGTCTGCGTGAGCTGTGCAAGCTGGACGGCGGCATCGTGCTGTCCTCGGACCTGTCGAAGATCCTGCGCGCGGGCGTGCAGCTGGTCCCGGACCCGACGATCCCGACGGAGGAGACGGGCACCCGGCACCGCACGGCGGACCGCGTCAGCAAGGAGGTCGGTTTCCCGGTGGTCTCCGTCTCCCAGTCGATGCGGCTGATCGCCTTGTACGTCGACGGCCAGCGCCGCGTCCTGGAGGACTCGGCGGCGATCCTGTCCCGCGCCAACCAGGCGCTCGCCACCCTGGAGCGCTACAAGCTCCGCCTCGACGAGGTCGCGGGCACGCTGTCGGCGCTGGAGATCGAGGACCTGGTGACCGTCCGGGACGTCTCGGCGGTCGCCCAGCGCCTGGAGATGGTGCGCCGCATCGCCACGGAGATCGCCGAGTACGTCGTGGAGCTCGGCACGGACGGCCGGCTCCTGGCCCTCCAGCTCGACGAGCTGATCGCGGGCGTGGAGCCCGAGCGCGAGCTGGTCGTGCGGGACTACGTCCCCGAGCCCACGGCCAAGCGCTCCCGCACGGTCGATCAGGCCCTCGCCGAACTCGACGCCCTCACCCATGCCGAGCTGCTCGAACTGTCCACGGTGGCCCGGGCGTTGGGCTACACCGGCGCGCCCGAGACGCTGGACTCGGCGGTCTCCCCGCGCGGCTACCGTCTCCTCGCCAAGGTCCCCCGGCTCCCCGGCGCGATCATCGACCGCCTCGTCGAGCACTTCGGCGGCCTGCAGAAGCTGCTCGCCGCGAGCGTCGACGACCTCCAGACGGTGGACGGCGTGGGCGAGGCCAGGGCCCGCAGCGTCCGCGAGGGGCTGTCGCGGCTGGCGGAGTCCTCGATTCTGGAGCGGTACGTCTAGCCTGCGGCGCCTGGCTGGAACGGCTGAGGGCGGTACCCGGGAAGGGGTACCGCCGTCGGGCGTTTTGCGCCTGCCGTCCCTGCGTCCGCCCCGGCGGTCCCTGCGCCCGCCTCGGCCGTCCCTGGGTTGGCCTCTACCGCCGACGCCCTAGTCGGCCGAGAGCACGAAGGACGTCTGCACCTTCGCGAAGCCCGGGGCCTTGGCTTCCACCAGGTACGTGCCGGACCCGGCCGAGCCCGCGGGAGGCGTGGCGCACTCGGGGGCGCTCGGCTTGCGGTCCCACTTCAGGGTGTAGGTGATGCCGCTGCCGGCGGCGACCCGGTACAGCTGGTGCGCGGCGGTCTTGGGGCAGTCCTTGGAAGACCAGTAGTCGTCGTCGCTGCTCGCCGGGGCGATCGTGAACACCGCGTTCTTCGGCCCGAGATCGATCTTGCAGTCGCTGCCGGAGACGTTCCGCGCGGTCAGCAGGAACGTGGGCGTCTGCTCGGGGTCGTAGGTGTTGTGGCGGCTGCGCAGGCTGAACTTGACAGCGCTCGCGGTGCAGTTGGGCAGGGTGGAGCCGGCCGGCAGGGTGTCGCCCGCGCCCACACCGCCCGCGGCGGTACCGCTCCCCGTGCCACCGGCGCCGCCCGCACCCTCGGAGCCGCCCGAGCCGCCGGCCCCGGAACCGTCACCGGATCCCGAGCCGGAATCGTCCCCGGAGCCGTCGCCCGAGCCGTTCCCGGAGCCGCCGCCCGAGCCGCCGGAGCCCTCGTCCCCCGACTCGTCCCGCCCGCCAGGCGCTTGACTGATGGCAGGGCCCGAACTCGACGGGCCGGGCGTGATGGAAGGCGCGGGATTCTTGCCGTTGGCGCCGTTGTCGCCGTCCTTGCCGCCTCCGCCGCCCATGGTCACGATCCACAGGGTCAGCAGCGCCAACACGGCGACTACAGACACCAGTACGACCCTCCGACGCCAGTAGATGGAGGAGGGAAGCGGCCCGACCGGATTGCGCAGAGATCCCACGGCGCAAACCTTACGAGAGATCGACGCGTTCGCCGGTCCCACCCGCCGCTCGGAGCGACAACTTTTCCGGATCATCATCCCGGAAATCACGTTCCCACCCTGGTCTTTCATCGGATGAGAGACAGGGTGATCGCAGAGTGTGACGATATCGCCCCGCCCCTTACCGTCCGTGATGAGGACAGGCGCCTCGATGTGGGTACGGCTCGGGGCCGGGCCCGCATTCCGTGCCGGTGCGGCGCTCTTCACCTCGCGCGAGACGCCCGCGCGCCACCGAGCCGCGCCACGCGGCGCACGGCCGGTCGAAAACGCCCCCCTCGCACTCGCCGGAACGCCCGCGCGCCGCTCGGCAGTTCGGTGGACGGCTTGGATGAACTTCCCTTGGCGAAGCGACCGTTGGGGACGACGAAGAAGGTCGAGGCGGTGCCCGTCGGCGGCCCGCGGCTCGAACAGAGATCTGCCGATCTTCGGGTAACCGCCCCGGTGGGGTGGCGGTGTGCCCGATTCGGCACCTCTGCGTGGCACCATCGAAGGGCCATGACTGCTCCCACGAAGCCCCCGCACCCCGCCGTCTCCGCCGACGTCCCCTCCGGGCCGCCCCTCGGAGAGAACCTGCACTCCCCCGTCATCGACTGGTTCGGCGAACACGCCCGTGACCTGCCGTGGCGGCGCCCCGAGGCCGGGGCGTGGGGGGTGATGGTCAGTGAGTTCATGCTCCAGCAGACGCCGGTGAGCCGCGTCCTGCCCGTCTACGAGCAGTGGCTGGAGCGCTGGCCGCGCCCCGCCGACCTGGCCAAGGACGCGCCCGGCGAGGCCGTCCGTGCCTGGGGACGGCTCGGCTACCCGCGCCGGGCGCTGCGGCTGCACGGCGCCGCCGTCGCCATAACGGAACGGCACGGCGGTGACGTCCCGGCCGATCACGCCCAGCTGCTGGCGCTGCCCGGCATCGGCGAGTACACGGCCGCCGCCGTCGCCTCCTTCGCCTACGGGCAGCGGCACCCGGTGCTGGACACCAACGTGCGGCGAGTCTTCGCCCGCGCGGTCACCGGCGTGCAGTACCCGCCCAACGCCACCACCGCCGCCGAGCGCAAGCTGGCCCGCGCGCTGCTGCCCGAGGACGAGCCGACCGCCGCCCGCTGGGCCGCCGCCTCGATGGAGCTGGGTGCGCTGGTGTGCACGGCGAAGAGCGAGTCGTGCCACCAATGCCCGATCGCCGCGCAGTGCGCGTGGCGGCTGGCGGGCAAGCCGGAGCACGACGGGCCGCCGCGCCGCGGCCAGACCTACGCGGGCACCGACCGGCAGGTGCGCGGGCGGCTGCTCGCCGTGCTGCGGGAGGCTCACGGCGCGGTTCCGCAGGCGGCGCTGGACCGGGTGTGGCACGAACCGGTGCAGCGAGCCCGCGCCCTGGACGGTCTCGTCGCCGACGGTCTGGTGGAGCCACTCGCGGGCGGCTCGTACCGGCTGCCGCTGACCTGACGTACGGGCCCGCGTACAGACCTGACGCACAGACCTGACGCACAGACCTGACGTACAGACCTGACGTACAGGCGGGTCACAGCCGCGGGTCGCCGTCCGTCACAGAGCCGGGGTGGACAAATCGCCCCGAAACAGCCTCAACACCCCCGCTCCTTTACCCCGTTCAGATTTCCGTTACACAACCGACGGACAGCCGAGCGCTGGCCGAAGGCTGCTTCGGACAGCGCCGTGACAACGCCTCCGTACCTTCAGATGCGTTCCCGCAAGACGCGGGACGACTGAAGACCACAAGCAGTACACGGGCGGCGGGGAGCCGGCCCGAACGGGGAAACGGGAGGCGGTTCACCATGGCGCAGGGCGAGGTGCTCGAGTTCGAGGAGTATGTCCGCACCCGGCAGGACGCGCTGCTGCGCAGTGCCCGCCGCCTGGTCCCGGACCCGACGGACGCGCAGGACCTGCTGCAGACGGCACTGGTGCGGACGTACGGCCGGTGGGAGACCATCGAGGACAAGCGGCTGGCCGACGCCTATCTGCGCCGGGTGATGATCAACACCCGCACGGAGTGGTGGCGGGCGCGGAAGCTGGAGGAGGTTCCGACCGAGCAGCTCCCGGACGCCTCGGTCGACGACGCCACCGAACAGCACGCGGACCGCGCCCTGCTGATGGACATCCTGAAGGTGCTCGCCCCGAAACAGCGCAGTGTCGTGGTGCTGCGACACTGGGAGCAGATGTCCACGGAGGAGACGGCCGCCGCCCTCGGCATGTCGGCCGGAACGGTCAAGAGCACGCTGCACCGGGCGCTCGCCCGGCTCCGCGAGGAGCTGGAGTCCCGCGATCTGGACGCACGCGCGCTGGAGCGTGAGGAGCGGGAGCGGTGCGCGGCCTGACCGGCGAGGGTTCTGCACGGACCCGGGGCAGTATCCAGGCGGTGAGCACGGCACTGGCCGTGCCCACCGCCCTCGCCCTTTTGGTGGCCGGGTGCGGTGCGGGCGGCACCGGCGCCCGTGACGAGGGCCCGGCGCACGCCGACTCGGTGGCGGGCGCCGCGGCCGCAACACCGTCCGCCGTGCCGTCGAAGTCCCCTAAGACCGTGAACGCGGTCGCGCTCGTCAAGGACGATCCCAAGGTCGCGCCGGGGGTGAAGCGCGAGCTGAAGCCGTGCGTCGCCGACGAGTACCCGGTCGACGTCTCCTACGGCAACCTGACGAAGGGCTCGGCGGAGGACGTCGTCGTCAACGTACTGACCTGCGGCGACGCGGTGGGCGTCGGCAGTTACGTGTACCGCGAGCACGACGGCTCGTACGAGAACGTGTTCACGGCGGAGGAGCCGCCGGTCTACGCGGAGATCGACCGCGGGGACCTGGTGGTGACCAAGCAGGTGTACGACAAGGGCGACCCGGTGTCGAGTCCCTCCGGGGAGAACGTGATCACGTACAGATGGACCTCCGGTCACTTCGCCGAGAAGTACCGCACGCACAACGACTACGGGAAGGTCGCCGGCGACAGCGCGACGCCGGTGCCCGCGAACTGACGCGGACGGAGGGCCGCGTGAACCGATCGGGCGGTTCGGACCGATCCCCCGGTGAACGCATCGCCGGGACCGTGCGTCCCAGCAGTAGAACGCACCCATGGATCACAGAGGACTGAGAGCACCGGGATGGCAGACCAGACCCACGTCCTGTTCGTCGAGGACGACGACGTCATCCGCGAGGCCACGCAGCTCGCCCTGGAACGGGACGGCTTCGTGGTCACCGCCATGCCCGACGGGCTGTCGGGCCTGGAGGCCTTCCGGACGGACCGCCCCGACATCGCGCTGCTGGACGTCATGCTCCCCGGCCTGGACGGGGTCAGTCTGTGCCGCCGTATCCGCGACGAGTCGACCGTGCCGGTGATCATGCTGTCGGCGCGGGCCGACTCCATCGACGTCGTGCTGGGCCTGGAAGCGGGCGCCGACGACTATGTGACCAAGCCGTTCGACGGTGCCGTACTGGTCGCCCGGATCCGCGCGGTGCTGCGCCGTTTCGGGCACGCCGGCGGCGGCCGGGGCGAGGAGCCGCAGGAACCGGCGAGCGGCGGCGTGCTGACCTTCGGGGACCTGGAGGTCGACACCGAGGGCATGGAGGTCCGCCGCGCCGGGCAGCCGGTGGCGCTGACTCCGACCGAGATGCGGTTGCTGCTGGAGTTCTCCTCGGCTCCGGGCACCGTGCTCTCCCGCGACAAGCTGCTGGAGCGGGTGTGGGACTACGGCTGGGGCGGGGACACGCGCGTCGTCGACGTGCACGTGCAACGGCTGCGGCAGAAGATCGGCCAGGACCGGATCGAGACGGTCCGCGGGTTCGGCTACAAGTTGAAAGCCTGAGCAGGGGCAGGGGTATGAGGGGGCACTTCCGGCGCCTGGTCGCCGCGGGCTTGGAGCGTGCGGGCATCCGCACGGGCCTCAGATGGAAGCTGAGCGCGGCCATCGCACTGGTGGGCGCACTGGTGGCGATCGCGCTGAGCCTCGTCGTGCACAACGCCGCCCGGGTCTCGATGCTGGACAACGCGCGTGACCTCGCCGACGAGCGGATCATGATCGCCCAGCGCAACTTCGAGCTGTCCGGGCGGATGAACTTCCCCAACACCAAGATCAACGACCCGGATCTGCCGCATGCGCTGCGCGAGCGGGTCGAGGCGGGCCGGCGGGCGACGTACGTGGCGGACCGGCCGGGCGAGGTGCCCGACATATGGGCCGCCGTACCGCTGAAGAACGGGCAGGTGATGTCGCTGCACTCGGGCTTCACCGACCGCAGTTCGGACATCCTCCAGGATCTCGACCAGGCCCTGCTCATCGGGTCCATCGCGGTCGTCCTCGGCGGCAGCGCGCTCGGGGTGCTCATCGGCGGGCACCTGTCGCGGCGGCTGCGCAAGGCGGCCGTCGCGGCGGGCCAGCTCGCGGGCGGCGAGACGGACGTGCGGGTGCGGGACGCCATGGGCGGGGTCGTGCGGGACGAGACGGACGACCTGGCGAGCGCGGTGGACGCCATGGCGGACGCGCTGCGCCAGCGCATCGAGGCCGAGCGGCGGGTCACCGCCGACATCGCGCACGAGCTGCGCACCCCGGTGACCGGACTGCTGACCGCGGCGGAACTGCTGCCGCCCGGACGCCCGACCGAGCTGGTGCTGGACCGGGCGAAGGCCATGCGCACGCTGGTCGAGGACGTGCTGGAGGTGGCGCGGCTGGACGGGGCCTCCGAGCGGGCGGAGCTGCAGGACATCATGCTGGGCGAGTTCGTCGCCCGGCGGGTGGCGGCCAAGGACCCGGCCATCAAGGTGAGCATCGTGCACGAGTCGGAGGTCACCACCGACCCGCGCCGCCTGGAGCGCGTCCTGTTCAACCTGCTGGCCAACGCGGCCCGGCACGCCAAGCCGCCCATCGAGGTCAGCGTCGAGGGCCGGGTCATCCGCGTGCGCGACCACGGCCCGGGCTTCCCCGAGGACCTGCTTGCCGAGGGGCCGAGCCGCTTCCGCACCGGCAGCAGGGACCGGGCCGGGCACGGCCACGGCCTCGGTCTGACCATCGCGGCCGGGCAGGCCCGGGTGCTGGGCGCCCGGCTGACCTTCCGCAACGTCCGCACCCCCGGGACGCCCGAGCACCTCCCGGCCGAGGGCGCGGTCGCCGTGCTGTGGCTGCCGGAGCACGCGCCGACCAACACGGGGAGCTACCCCATGCTGCCGGGGTCGTGAGGGCGGGGCGGCGGATCAGCAGGTCCAGTCCTGGTCCATGTCGAGGCCGCCCTCACGGGGCTGGGTGAAGGAGAACCAGTTGCCCGAGTCGTCGCGCAGCAGCGCCTCCGTGCCGTACGGGCGCTCCTGCGGCTCCTGAAGGAACTCCACGCCCCGCTCCTTGAGCTTCTTGTAGTCGCCGTGGATGTCGTCGGTGGTCAGCACGCCCGCGCCGAGCGCGCCCTTCGTCACCAGCTTGCGGAGCATCTCGGCGGACTCGGGGTCCATCGCGGGCCCGCCGGGCACCATCAGCGTCAGCTCGACGTCGGGCTGGTTCGGTGAGCCGACCGTGAGCCAGCGCATGCCGCCCTCGCCCATGGTCATGTCCGTACGGACCTCCAGGCCCAGCTTCTCCGTGTAGAACTCCTTGGCCCGGTCCTGGTCGAGGACCCAGACGGTCGAGATGGCGAGACCCTTGATCATGGCGTACTCCTGCTCCGAGTCTGTGGCTGTGGCTGGGCTGCGGCTGTGGCTGGGCTGTGGCTGGGCTGCGGCTGTGGCTGGGCTGTGGCTGGGCTACGGCTGCGGCTACGGCTACGGCTACGGCCGGTTGTGCCCGCCCTGCCACGGTAGGCAGCGGGGGTGTCAGCCCGCTTCTCCGGAATTGCGCTTCTCGCCGGCGCCGGGCGCGGAGCGGAAGCCGCCGGCCCAGAGCATGGCGTAGCAGCCGGGTATGAGGGCGGCTCCCCGGCCCACGTGCTTCGTGCGGTACTCGCTGGGTGTCAGGCCGGTCCAGGTCTTGAAGCGGGCCGAGAACGTGCCGACGCTGCTGAAGCCGACCAGGTGGCAGATCTCCGTCACCGACAGGTTCGCCGTGCGCAGCAGGTCCTCGGCGCGCTCGATGCGGCGGTGCGTGAGGTACTGGCCGGGGGTCTCGCCGTAGGCCTCCTTGAAGGCACGGATGAAGTGGTAGCGCGAGTACCCGGCGTGCGCCGCGACGGTGTCCAGGTCCAGCTCGGGGTCGGCCCAGTCCCGGTCCATCGCGTCCTTGGCGAGCCGCATCCGCCGCGTCCTGTCCATGGGGTCGATGGTGGCACGGGGGTCTGACAGCGGCCCCCGACCGGCGACCGGGCATCGCGCGATCAGGCATCCCGCGGCAGGGCACCGCGCGACCGGACATCGCGCGACCAGGCATGGTGCGGCGGGGCACCGAGCGGCCGGGCATGGCACGGCGGGACATCGCGCGACCAGGCATCCCACGACCGGCACCGCACGGCCGGACATCGCGCGACCGGGCATGGCGCGGCAGGGCACCGCGCGACCGGGCATGGCGCGGCAGGGCACCGCGCGACCGGGCATGGCGCGGCCAGGCATGGCGCGGCCGGGCATGGCGCGGCCAGGCATCCCGCGATCAGGCATCCCGCGGCAGGGCACCGCGCGACCGGACATCGCGCGACCAGGCATGGTGCGGCGGGGCACCGAGCGGCCGGACATGTCGCGAGGCATCGAGCGGCCGGACACCGCGCGACCGGACATCGCGCGACCAGGCATGGTGCGGCGGGGCACCGAGCGGCCGGACATGTCGCGGCCAGGCATCCCGCGGCCGGACACCGCGCGGCGGGGCACCGCGCGACCAGGCGTGGCGCGGCCGGGCACCACACAGCCGGACACCGCACGGCCGGACACCCCGCGGCCGGACACCGCACAGCCGGCCATCCCGCGACCGGGCACCACCGCGACCGGGCATGACGAAGCCCCCGGGCGGACACTCCCGGGGGCCTCGTGCGGTGCGGTCGGTCAGACGGCCTCGACCATGGGCGGCTGCGCCGCCGGGGTGTCCGGCTTGCCGTCCTCCTTGGGTCCCGCCCCCTTCAGCGGCACCTCCTTGACGAACACGGCCGCCACGAGCGCGACCACCGCCACCACGGCGCCGAGCAGGAACGCCGTGTGCGTGCCCGCGGAGACCGCGTGCTGGTAGGCCTCCCGGATCAGCACCGGGAGCTTCTCCAGGCTCTTGGCGTCGAGCTGGGCCGACTGCTCGGTCACCTTGGAGCCCAGCGCACCGGCCCGCTCGCTCATGACGTCCTGGACGCGGTTGTTGAACAGCGCGCCCATGATCGCGACGCCGAAGGAGGAGCCGAGCGTGCGGAACAGGGTGGTCGACGAGGACGCGACGCCCATGTCCTTCATCTCCACACTGTTCTGCGCGACCAGCATGGTGATCTGCATCAGGCAGCCCATGCCCAGCCCGACCACAGCCATGAACACGCCGGAGGTCAGCCGGGAGGTCCCGGTGTCCATCGTGGACAGCAGGTACAGGCCGACGATCATCAGCGCGCTGCCGGCGATCGGGAAGACCTTGTACTTGCCGGTGTTGGTGGTCACCCGCCCAGCGACCATCGAGGTCACGAGCATCGCCCCGAGCATGGGCAGGAGCAGCAGCCCGGAGTTGGTCGCGGAAGCACCCTGCACGGACTGCTGGTACAGCGGCAGGAAGAGCGTCGCGCCGAACATCACGAAGCCGGTGATGAAGCCGATGACCGACATCAGCGTGAAGTTGAGGCTGCGGAAGATGTGCAGCGGCAGCACCGGTTCGGCGGCCCTGGTCTGCCAGAACACGAACCCGACCAGCGCGGCGACCCCGATGCCGATCAGCTCCATGATCCGCGCGGAGCTCCAGGCGTACTCCGTGCCGCCCCAGGTGGTGACGAGCACGATCGCGGTGATGCCGACGGTCAGCAGCGCGGCGCCCAGGTAGTCGATCCGGGCCTGGGAGCGCTGCTTCGGCAGGTGCAGCACGGCACCGACGGCGGCGAGCGCCACCGCTCCGAGCGGCAGGTTGATGTAGAAGGCCCAGCGCCAGCCCCAGTTGTCGGTGATCGTGCCGCCGACCAGCGGGCCGCCGATCATCGCCAGCGCCATGACGCCGGCCATCATGCCCTGGTACTTGCCGCGCTCGCGGGGCGGGATCAGGTCGCCGATGATCGCCATGACGCCGACCATCAGACCGCCGGCGCCGAGGCCCTGCACGGCGCGGAAGCCGATCAGCTCGCCCATGTTCTGGGCCATGCCGCTGAGCGCGGAGCCGACCAGGAAGATCACGATGGACGTCATGAACGTGCCCTTGCGGCCGTACATGTCGCCGAGCTTGCCCCACAGCGGGGTGGAGGCCGCGGTCGCGAGCGTGTAGGCGGTGACGACCCACGCGAGGTGTTCGAGCCCGCCCAGCTCACCGACGATCGTCGGCATCGCGGTGCCGATGATCATGTTGTCGAGCATCGCGAGCATCATTGCGATCATCAGCGCGAGCAGGACCACCCGCACGCTCTTCGGTTGTTTCCCCCCGGCGTCGGCCGCCGGTGTGTCCGTCGTGTCCGTCATCGCTTCCCACTCCCCCAGCAACTGCTACTTACTTGCCGACCGGCTAGTGACTACACTTGGAAGCTAGCGGCGGAACTAGCCGGGCGTCAAGTAAGTTTTATGGAAAGCGGGGCGCGTAGGAGGATGGGCGGCACCATGGACGGCACCAAGCAGCGGCGCCGCGGGGACACCCGCCGGCGCATCCAGGACGTGGCCCTCGAACTCTTCGCGGAGCACGGCTACGAGAAGACCTCACTGCGCGAGATCGCCGAGCGCCTGGAGGTCACCAAGGCCGCGCTCTACTACCACTTCAAGACCAAGGAAGAGATCCTCGTCAGCATCTTCGAGGACCTCACCCAGCCGATCGAGGACCTGATCGAGTGGGGTCGGCAGCAGCCGCAGACCCTCGCGACCAAGCAGGAGATCATCCGCCGCTACGCCGACACCCTCGCCGAGGCGACGCCGCTGTTCCGCTTCATGCACGAGAACCAGGCGACGGTACGGGACCTGCGGATCGGCGACTCCTTCAAGGCCCGCATCCACAGCCTGCGCGACATCATCGTCGACCCGGACGCGGACCTGGTCGACCAGGTCCGATGCGCCAGCGCCATCTTCACGCTGCACGCCGGCATGTTCCTGCTCCAGGACATGGGAGACGACCCCGAGGAGAAGAACAGAGCCGTCCTCGAGGTCGCCACGGACCTGGTGACCCAGGCCCACCGGGGAGCCGGGGGCTCCTAGGGCCTGGGGGATCACACCCGGGATCACCCCGAGATCACCCGGGATGACGCCTGAGATCACACCTGGGGTCAGACCTTCACGCCCTTGGCGCGCAGGAACTTCACCGGGTCGATCGCCGAGCCGTAGTTCGGGGTCGTACGGATCTCGAAGTGCAGGTGGGGACCGCTCGAGTTGCCGGTGTTGCCGGACTTGGCGATCTCCTGGCCGGTCTTGACGATCTGGCCGACGTGCACGGTGACCTTCGACAGGTGGGCGTACTGGGAGTACGTGCCGTTGCCGTGCTTGATCACGACGGCGTTGCCGTACGCGGGACCGTCGCCGGCGCCGTTGCCGCCGGCCTTGACCACGGTGCCGCCGTGGGCGGCGACGACCTGGGTACCGCTCGGCACGGCGAAGTCCTGACCGCTGTGCTTGTGCGCCCACATGCCACCGTTCTGGGCGAAGCTCGCGGAGAGGGTGTACTTCTTCACCGGGTCGACCCAGGAGGGCTTGGCCTTCTTGGCAGCCGCCTTCTTGGCGGCGGCCTTCTTCTCGGCCGCCTTCTTCGCGACGGCGGCCTTGGCGGCCTTCTCGGCCTTCACGGCCTCGGCCTTGGCGACCTTGGCCTGGGCGGCGGCCTGCGCCTGCACGGCACTGGCGGCACCGGACGCGGCCGTGGTGTCGGCGGCGGACGCGACCCCGGCTCCCAGTGCGACCGAGACACCAAGGCCGGCGGCCAGCACGGTCGCACGGGTGCGGAGCTGGGACGTACGGGAAGAACGGGACGTGACGCGCTGGGACATCGAAACCTCGTGTGGAAGGGGACGGAGAAAACCACCCGGCGCACTGACGCTCGCCGCATGGCCATCCCTTGGTAACCCGAAGTCCGACAAACTCCCAAAAGCGTGATCTACTACGCTAGCTAGTATTTTGGGTCAGTGTTCTACGTCTCTTGACACAGCAGTCATTCGGGACAAAACAGGGCACTGACCCGCACTTTCGCCCTCGAAGTGGGGCAAGAATCCCTTTCCTCCCGGTCCGTTATCCACTATTCCATCTAGTAACGGACATATCGCCTGTGCGCCATGTCACCGGGGGCCCTCTTCGGCCATTCCGGAAATGTGGCGCACGCCTCTAGGCACTTACCGCCCGGTAACCCTACGGTTCCCTTCGCGCCACCCTCGCGCACGAGCATGCACACGACATGTTGGCAGCGTCACTGACGTGAGAGGACCCCCACGACATGCAGACCCGACGCCCCTGGTTGCGCCGCGCATCAGTGACCGCCGTCTCGGCGGCGGCCCTCGTGGCCATGGCCGCACCGGCCGACGCCACGACCACCAGCAGGGCCTCCACGGCCGCCACCGCGGCCGCCGCCACCTCCACCGCCGCGGACGTCGACTACGGCACCTGGCAGAAGGACTGCCAGGCCGTGATGGACCAGGCCATGCCGTATCTGAAGCAGCGGATCGCGGCCCCGAAGCCGGGTGAGAAACAGGCCATCGTCTTCGACATCGACAACACGACGCTTGAGACGGACTTTGGCTTCAGCTACCCGCAACCGGCCAACAAGCCGGTCCTGGAGGCCGCCAGATACGCGCAGGAGCGCGGCGTCGCCCTGTTCTTCGTGACCGCCCGGCCGGACATCATCGCCTCGTTCACCCAGTACAACCTGAAGCAGGCCGGCTACCAGGTCTCGGGCCTCTACGTCCGCAACTTCATCGACCTCTTCAAGAACGTCGCCGACTACAAGACGGCTCAGCGCGTCGACGTCGAGCGCAAGGGCTACACGATCATCGCGAACATCGGCAACAGCGCCACCGACCTCTCGGGCGGCCACGCCGAGCGGACGTTCAAGCTGCCGGACTACGACGGGCAGCTGTCCTAGGGAGCGACGACGGGCTGCTGCCTCAGGGGAGCGTCCGGGCATGACGAAGGGGCCGGTGCTGTTCAGCACCGGCCCCTTCTCACTGGGTCGCTACGCTCAGGCGTCCTTGCTCAGGTTCGGGCCCGTGCCACCGGCCGCCTGCTCGATCGGCGGGACGTCCGGAAGGGGCGCCTTCTCCTCGCCGCGGAAGGTGAAGGTCTTGGTCTCGCCCTCACCCTCCGTGTCGACGACCACGATGTGACCGGGGCGCAGCTCGCCGAAGAGGATCTTCTCCGACAGCGAGTCCTCGATCTCACGCTGGATGGTGCGACGCAGCGGACGCGCACCCAGCACCGGGTCGTAGCCCTTCTTGGACAGCAGCTCCTTGGCGGACTGGGAGAGCTCGATGCCCATGTCCCGGTCCTTCAGGCGCTCGTCGACCTTGCCGATCATCAGGTCGACGATCTTGAGGATGTCGTCCTGGCTGAGCTGCGGGAAGACGACCACGTCGTCGACGCGGTTGAGGAACTCGGGCCGGAAGTGCTGCTTGAGCTCGTCCTGGACCTTGTTCTTCATGCGCTCGTAGTTGGTCTTCGTGTCACCCGAGGCCGCGAAGCCCAGGTTGAAGCCCTTGGAGATGTCCCGGGTGCCGAGGTTGGTCGTCATGATGATGACCGTGTTCTTGAAGTCCACGACCCGGCCCTGGGAGTCGGTCAGGCGACCGTCCTCCAGGATCTGCAGCAGCGAGTTGAAGATGTCCGGGTGGGCCTTCTCCACCTCGTCGAAGAGGACGACGGAGAACGGCTTGCGGCGGACCTTCTCGGTCAGCTGGCCGCCCTCTTCGTAGCCCACGTAACCGGGGGGCGAACCGAAGAGACGCGACACCGTGTGCTTCTCGCTGAACTCCGACATGTCGAGGGAGATCAGCGCGTCCTCGTCGCCGAAGAGGAACTCGGCGAGCGCCTTGGACAGCTCGGTCTTACCGACACCGGAGGGGCCGGCGAAGATGAACGAGCCACCGGGACGCTTGGGGTCCTTCAGACCGGCACGCGTACGGCGGATCGCCTTCGACAGCGCCTTGACGGCGTCGACCTGGCCGATGACCCGCTTGTGGAGCTCGTCCTCCATGCGCAGCAGACGGGAGGACTCCTCCTCGGTCAGCTTGAAGACCGGGATGCCGGTCGCCGTGGCGAGGACCTCGGCGATCAGCTCGCCGTCGACCTCGGCGACGACGTCCATGTCGCCGGCCTTCCACTCCTTCTCGCGCTTGGCCTTGGCGGCCAGGAGCTGCTTCTCCTTGTCGCGCAGGGAGGCGGCCTTCTCGAAGTCCTGCGAGTCGATCGCGGACTCCTTGTCGCGGCGGACGCCGGCGATCTTCTCGTCGAACTCGCGCAGGTCCGGCGGCGCGGTCATCCGGCGGATGCGCATCCGGGAACCGGCCTCGTCGATCAGGTCGATCGCCTTGTCCGGCAGGAAGCGGTCCGAGATGTACCGGTCGGCCAGGGTGGCGGCCTGGACCAGCGCCTCGTCGGTGATGGAGACGCGGTGGTGGGCCTCGTACCGGTCACGGAGACCCTTGAGGATCTCGATCGTGTGCGGCAGGGACGGCTCCGCGACCTGGATGGGCTGGAAGCGGCGCTCGAGGGCGGCGTCCTTCTCCAGGTGCTTGCGGTACTCGTCCAGCGTGGTGGCACCGATGGTCTGCAGCTCACCGCGGGCCAGCATCGGCTTCAGGATGGAAGCCGCGTCGATGGCGCCCTCGGCGGCACCCGCACCGACCAGCGTGTGCAGCTCGTCGATGAACAGGATGATGTCGCCGCGGGTGCGGATCTCCTTGAGCACCTTCTTCAGGCGCTCCTCGAAGTCACCGCGGTAGCGGGAGCCGGCGACCAGCGCGCCGAGGTCCAGGGTGTAGAGGTGCTTGTCCTTGAGGGTCTCGGGCACCTCGCCCTTGACGATGGCCTGAGCGAGGCCCTCGACGACGGCGGTCTTGCCGACGCCGGGCTCACCGATCAGCACCGGGTTGTTCTTCGTACGGCGGGACAGCACCTGCATGACCCGCTCGATCTCCTTCTCGCGCCCGATGACCGGGTCGAGCTTGGACTCACGAGCGGCCTGGGTGAGGTTCCGGCCGAACTGGTCGAGGACCAGGGACGTGGAGGGGGTGCCCTCGGCAGGACCGCCGGCGGTGGCGGTCTCCTTGCCCTGGTAACCGGAGAGCAGCTGGATCACCTGCTGCCGCACGCGGTTCAGATCTGCGCCCAGCTTGACGAGGACCTGGGCGGCGACGCCCTCGCCCTCACGGATCAGGCCGAGCAGGATGTGCTCCGTGCCGATGTAGTTGTGGCCCAGCTGAAGGGCCTCGCGGAGCGACAGCTCCAGGACCTTCTTGGCACGGGGGGTGAAGGGGATGTGGCCGGACGGGGCCTGCTGGCCCTGGCCGATGATCTCCTCCACCTGCTGGCGGACCGCCTCGAGCGAAATCCCGAGGCTCTCAAGGGCCTTGGCGGCGACACCTTCACCCTCGTGGATCAGGCCCAGGAGGATGTGCTCAGTGCCGATGTAGTTGTGGTTGAGCATCCGGGCTTCTTCCTGAGCCAGGACGACAACCCGCCGCGCGCGGTCGGTGAACCTCTCGAACATCGTTAATCGCTCCTCAGAGCGGTCAGGCAGTGGGGGGAACTTCCCCTCCCTGTCCTTCCGCAGCTTAGTCCCGCAAGCGGGGACCGCTCATTCCAACTGCCGACACCGTCCTTGGCCTCCTGACCCCGAACGCCGACATCTGCTCCAACCCGATGGTGCGAGACGATGTTCCCGCAGGCCAGGCAGATACCCCACTCGCCAGTACGCCGATGGCGAACGTGAGACGTCCTTTCCTGCGTGTCGCCCCCTCCCACTAGGGATGTCTTACCCGTGGGGACCGGAAGTCCATGCCGGGCGCCCCCGTTCCCTCCGCTACGGGCGAACAACCTTGCGCCTCCCCGCACCCCCCGCGTGCCCCCATTTCGACACTCTGTGCGCTCACAGCGCCACCCAGCGTAACTCGCAGGCGCTTTCGGCTGTTGCACTTGGCATGTTCGGCGCCCCACAGCCCGTGACCGCATCCTCGACCCCGCTCGTCCCGCTCCCCCGCCGGCCGCTCGCCCCGTCCGGCGCGAGCGGTCAGGTCCGGCGGTGGTACGAGAACGAACTGGGGTGGCCGACGGTGCCCGGCGATCCTCTGCGGCTGCCGGTGGGGGTGCGCTACGACGTCCTGGACGTCCCGGCGGAGGCGGGGCACGCGGCCCTGCGGCGCCTGGCGTCCGGCTCTCCCGTCGCGCTGCACGGCGGCCGGATGCTGCTCCTGGTGGCCGCGGGCAGCGCGGAGGAACTGCCCGGGCTGCTGGAGTGGCTGGACTGGGGGGCCCTGTCGCTGGATCTGGTGGCGATCGGTGCGGGCGGGCTCATGGAGGCGCCGTCGCCCCCGGTGCCTCACGGGGAGAGGGCGGTGCCGCCGGCACGCGGGGCGCACACCGCGGCGCCCTGCGAGGCGGGTGTCCCGCCTGCTCCCCGGGGCCGGGTCGGTTCCCAGGGGGCCGCCGTGTGGCTGCGGCCCCCCGAGCCGGGGTGCGAGGTCGAGGCCTCGCTGCCGACGCTGTCGGCGCTGGGGGGCGGTGGTGACGCCCCCGATCTCGTGCGGCTGGTGAACACGGTGGCCACCCAGTGCCACCGGGTCCGGCTGCGGCGCGCGTGCGCCCAGCCGCCGGCCGTGCGTGCGCAGGGTCGGTAGGGCCGCTGTTCAGCCGTTGGCCTTCTCGTAAGCCTCGCGGATGGTCGCGGGAACACGGCCGCGGTCGTTGACCTCGTAACCGTTCTCCTTCGCCCAGGCGCGGATCGCCGCGGTGTCCTGGCTGCCGCTCGAAGCGGCGCGCGCCTTTCCACGCCCGCCCGAAGCACGGCCTCCGGTACGCCGACCGCCCTTCACGTAAGGCTCGAGAAGGCCACGGAGCTTGTCCGCATTGGCAGTGGTGAGATCGATCTCGTACGTCTTGCCGTCCAGCGCGAACGTCACGGTCTCGTCCGCCTCGCCACCGTCGAGGTCGTCGACAAGAAGGACCTGAACCTTCTGTGCCACCGGATTTCCTTTCATCGATATCTTCAGGGCGGGTGTGCCGGCGTCCGCCGTATCGCCGTCCCCTTGTTATATGCAGTACTGCAGTACGTCGGAAAGCAAACCGCTTTTGCCGGAAAAACACAAACCCCCGGCAGAGGCCGGCAGCCCGGTCCCGGTCCGGAAACGTGCGCGTTTCGGACATAGGGAACCGGGGCAGGGCGGGCGCCGCGGAATATGCCTTGACGAACCGGCCCGACCCGCTAGAGGTCTACTGGCGCACGGCGATCACAGATGCAGAAGCATCCGGCTGTTGCCCAAGGTGTTCGGTTTCACTCGTTCGAGTCCGAGGAACTCCGCGACACCCTCGTCATAGGAACGCAGGAGCTCCGCGTAGACATCCGTGTCGACGGGCGTCTCGCCGATCTCCACGAAGCCGTGCTTGGTGAAGAAGTCGACTTCGAAGGTCAGACAGAAAACCCGGCGAACGCCGAGCCAGCGGGCGGTCTGCAGCAACTTCTCGAGCACACGGTGTCCGACGCCCGCGCCCTTCAGACCGGGCTTCACCGCGAGAGTGCGGACCTCCGCGAGGTCTTCCCACATCACGTGCAGCGCGCCGCAGCCGACGACCTCGGCGTTGTCGTCCCGTTCCGCGACCCAGAACTCCTGGATGTCCTCGTAAAGCGTCACCGTTGCTTTGTCGAGCAGGATGCGGCCGCGGACGTAGGCGTCAAGGAGGCCCCGTACGGCCGGGACGTCGCTGGTGCGGGCCCGTCGGACGGTGATGGCTTTTGCGGTGGCTTCGGGGCTCTTCGCGGACATGCCGGGACGCTATCGCCCGCCGAGGTCCCGAGCGGAGGCGGGGTTCTCCCCGGGCTGTTCCCCGGGTTCCGCTCGTTCGGCCGGTTCCGCGGATTCCGACGGTTCGGTCGGTTCCTGGGTTTCCGGGCCCTGGACGATGCGGACGGCATCGCTGAGAGACCGCCGCTGTTCCTCGCTCATCATGCCGAAGAAGGCGACGAGAGCGGCGGCGGGGTTGTCGCTCTGCGACCAGGCGTCGTTCATCAGGGCGGCTGCGTAGGCGGCGCGGGTGGAGACCGCCTCATATCGATAGGCACGGCCTTCCGCCTCGCGGCGCACCCAGCCCTTCTGATGGAGATTGTCCAAAACGGTCATCACGGTGGTGTACGCGATGGACCGCTCCTTCTGAAGATCTTCCAGGACTTCTCGAACGGTCACCGGGCGGTTCCACTTCCACACCCGCGACATGACCGCGTCTTCGAGTTCTCCCAATGGGCGAGGCACAGCTCAGAACAATAGTGGGAGATCCCGGTAATGGCGTGGCGGACGTGCGCGTGACCGGCGAACGGGAACAAAAAGGGCGTACGGCTCGTGAGTGCGGGCGCCGCGGGGGTGCGGGCCGCCGAGTCGTACGCCCTTGGAGGGGGTGGGGTCAGGCCTCGGCCTTCGGGGAGGTCGCGGTGGTCTGGCAGGCGCCCTCCACGCGCGCGAGGGCGGCATCCACGGCCGCGTCCTCCTTGGCCTTGTTGGCGCCGCCCTGTGTCTTCACGATCACCCGGATCACGCCGACGAAGAACACGGCCATGACGACCGGGGGCAGGAGCGCGGAGACGTAGTCCATGGATCCAGGGTAGCCACGTCAGCCGGCGGCGAGCTGCTGGGGGTTCGCGGGGGGTGGCG
>NZ_JAIGQA010000084.1:0-31467 GCF_019733245.1 Streptomyces sp. WAC04114 | reverse complement strand
CGCCCCCGCGTCCCCTCGGGGAGAGGGGTCACACAGCGGTCTCCCCGGGACCGATCCGGCTGCGTACGGCCGTCTGCACCTCGGCCTCCTCGGCCGGGTCGGCGGCGAGCCGGCGCAGGCGCTCGACGACGCGGGCGTCTCCCGTCTCGGCGTGCCGGGCGGCGATCTCCCGGGTGGTCTCCTCGCAGTCCCACAGGCACTCGACCGCGAAGCCGGTGGCGAAGGAGGGGTCGGTGGCGGCGAGGGCCCGGGCGGCCCGGCCGCGCAGATGGGAGGAGGCGGTCTCGCGGTAGACGTGGCGCAGCACGGGGGCGGCACAGGCGATGCCGAGCCGTCCGGTGCCGTCCACGAGGGTCCACAGGGTCGGCGCGTCGGGACCTTCGCCCCGTACGGCCTCCCGTAGCGCCGCGAGGACCAGGTCGCGGTCCTGGGCTCCGCCCCGGCAGGCGAGGACGCGGCCGGCGGCGGCGCCCAGCGCGTCGGGCCGCCGGGCCCAGCCGCGTGCCCGGTCCACCGCGGCCGGCGAGCGCATCCGTTCGAAGGCGTCGACGGCGGCGTCCACGACGAACGTCGAGCCGGTGGCGACGGCGCCCTCGATCAGATCGAGGGCCTCGGGATCGTTGCCGTCGGCGAGGTACCTGAGGGCCGTGCAGCGGGCTCCCTCGGTGCCGTCCTGCGCCGCCCGGACGATCTCGGCCCGGTCCTCGGGGCCCGCCACGGCGGTCAGGCAGCGGGCGGCCGGCACATGGAGGGCGGCACCCCGCTCGATGCCCTGCTGGGCCCATTCGAAGACGGCCTGCACGCTCCACCCCGGTCGGGGTCCGGACGGCCGCATCTGGCGCTGCCAGCGGTCGAAACAGCCCGTCTCGTGGGCGGCACGCACGCGTGCGGCGACGGATTCGCGCGGATCCTCGGCCCACAGCCGCCAGGGCCGGGGCTCGAAGGCGTCCCGGACGGTGGCGGCCAGTTCGGCATCGCCCTCCGGGTCGGCGGGGAACCGGGCGAGGACGGGTGCGGCGAGGGCGCGCAGTCCCGCGTCGTCGTCCCTGAGGGCCAGTTCGTCGAGGGCCCAGGCCCAGTTGGAGCCGTGGGCGGCGTACCTGCGCAGCAGTTCGAGCGCGTCCCGCCTGCCGTAGGAGGCGAGGTGCCCGAGGACGGCGAGGGCGAGTCCGGTGCGTGACTCGTCGCCGTCGAGGACGTCCTCGGCGCAGAAGAGATGGGCCTCGACCTCGTCCAGCTCGCCGTTCAGGTCGAGGAAGAGGCGGGCGTAGTAGAGGGAGCGGTTCTCCACCTGCCAGTCGTGGCGGGGATCGCGCAGCACACAGTGGTTCAGCGCCGCCAGCGCCTCGGCGCGTGGGGCGGTGAGCGCGTGCAGCGTGCCGTCGCCGCGGCCCCGCTGAAGCAGGCCGAGCAGCGTACCGCTGGGCGCTATGACCGGATCGAACATGGGAAACAGCCTCACATCAAGCGTCGACGCAACCGGGGACGTGTACTACCTGGCCGCGCGACAACACGTCGGAGTGCCCGCCGTTTCCTGCTTGCTGTAGACCATCTCTCTCTGCCTCTCGTCGGTGGCCCTTGCGGACCGCTCACGGCCCGCGCGGTGCGGCAACACCTGCCCAACCATCACGTCCGTGAACCACGTCGTCATGATGACTCGGCACTCTCGTCTGCCGCGACCGAAATTTCGGCGGCCCTGTACCGCCTCCCCCGTTATCTGTGTTTTTGCTGGTCAGACCTGTCGGTTCAGTGCTCGCCGAACAGTTCGAGCAATTCCGTCCGGCCGAACATCCGGGCGGTGTCGACCGCCGAGGGCGTGCCGGCGGACGGGTCGGCGCCGCCCTCCAGAAGGGCCTTGATCACGTCCGATTCGCCCTTGAAGACCGCTCCGGCGAGCGGGGTCTGGCCCCGGTCGTTGATCCGGTCGGCCTCGGCACCGCGCTCCAGCAGCGCGCGCACCGCGTCGGAGTGGCCGTGGTAGGCGGCGAGCATCACGAGCGAGTCGCCCCGGTCGTTGGTGAGGTTGGCCGGGACACCCGCGTCGACGTAGGCCACGAGCGCCTCGGTCTGTCCCCGCCGGGCCAGATCGAAGATCTTGGTCGCCAGCTCCACGACCTCGGGGTCGGGGACTTCGGTCATCGGACGGACCGCCTCTCCACTACGCATCGCCTCCGGTGCGTACACCTGCGAGGGGCGCAGCCGTACGAGTGAATCGCCAGGGTACTGGCTCGCGCGGCACATGACCCGATGTGCCCGAGGTAAAGATCAGCACAGATCCGGACAAGCGCAACAGCCCGGCTCCACCGAGCCCGGGACCACTCCGCCACACGGGGGAAATCATCCTAATTTCACCCAGTTGCACCTTTTATCGTATGGATACATCCTGTGAGCCTGGAAGTACTCATGGTGACTGTCCCCGCGAACCAGGAGAACTCAAATGATCCTCTCCATCTCAGGCGTGGTCCTGCTCGGCATCGTCGTCTTCATCTTCTTCCGCAAGGACGGACTGAAGGCCTCGCATGCCGTGGTCGCCATGCTGTTCGGCTTCTATCTGGCGAGTACGGCGATCGCTCCGAGCATCAAGGCGGGCGGCGAGAGCCTGGCGAGCCTCCTAGGCGGAATCAAGTTCTGACATCCCCGTCCCCCGTACGTATCCCGCCCGTACGCACTCACTGGAGGCAGTAGTGGCCCGGCGCCCCCTCCCCCGCATTCTGAGCAACGGCAGCGCGCAGCTCGCCCGGAGCCGGGAGCTGGCCCGGACGGCCGCCGACAGCGCCACGGATGTCCTCCACCCGCTGATCACGATCACGCGGGGTCTGCGCCGGCTGGCAGCGGCCGGGCGGCGCAGATGGACCGAGACCCCCAAGGAGCGACGGGGGGCGCTGCTGTTCCTGGTGGCCTCCGTGGTCCTGGTCGTGGCGCTGGTGCCGTACGGACCGCTGCTCGCCGCCATCACCTTGATGGCGGCGGCGGCCTGGCAGGGCCGGGACCGCTCCGAGGCGGCGTCCGACGGGCCCGACGAGTCGCAGACCCAGCGGCTGAAGTCGCTGTACGAGGCGCTCGTGCCGTACTTCTCCGCCGCCGAGGACCCCGAGCCGCTGTACTCCCACGGCGGCGCGTGGGACAAGGCCTTCCCCACCTACGCCTTCGACGGCGGCGGCCGGATCTCCCAGCTGGTGGTGCGCTACCCGGCGTACTTCACCGACGGCGAGGCCGAGGCCCGCGCCCGGATCGAGCACCTCCTCGCGGCCAAGTCGGGCCGTGGCCGCGAATACCACTTCACGTGGGACGAGGAGGGCAACCAGTTGACGGTCGGCGTGCTCCTGCCGCTGCCCGTCGACATCGCCGCCCAGCGTTTCGTCACCACCCCCGGCGAGACGGTCCTGGGCTTCACCGACCCCACCCGGGTCCAGCGCACCCTCCCCGTCACCGTCGGGGAGAGGCAGCGGGACGTGCCGCCGGTCGTCTGGCGCACGGGCCTGCGCTCCACCGAGCCGCACCTGCTGGCGCTCGGCCAGCCGGGCAGCGGCACCTCCACCCTGCTGCGGTCCATCGCCCTGCAGGCCCTGCTCCACGGCGACGTGGTGATCGTCGACGGCGGGGGCACCGGCGAGTACGCCTGCCTGACCGGCCGGGACGGGGTCCTGGCCGTGGAGGCCGGGCTGGCCGGGGTCACGGCCAGTCTGGAGTGGGTGGCTACCGAGACGGAGCGCCGCCTCATCGCCGCCAACCGGGCCCACCAGGAGGGCGACCCGCCGCCCGACGACACCAAGCGCCCGCTGTGGGTCCTCCTCGACCGCCCGACGGCGTTCACCCATCTGGCCACGGCCGACGGCCGCAAGGATCCGCAGTCCCTTCTCCAGGTCCCGCTCCGGCACGGCCGCCCGGCGAACGTGACGGTGGTCGTGGCCGACCAGCTGGACAGCCTCGACGCCCTCAGCGAGCCGGTGCGCCAGCACACCCGCGCCCGCGTGGTCCTGGGCCCCGCGACGGCGGAGCAGCTCGAGTCGGTCCTGGGCGCGCCCCCGCACACGACGCCGATCGACGAGCTCCCGCCCGGCCGCGGCTACGCCCGGCTGGGCAGCGGCCCGGTCCACCGCCTCCAGGTCCCGGCCACCCCGAACCCCTACGACGACGCCACGCCGGACGCCCTGTGCGAGGCGGTCCTGGCCCTTCTCCCGCCGCGCACGACCCCGGCGGACGGGGAGACGATCCCGGAGCAGGACCAGCCGGAGGGCGAGCCGGAGCCGGTGCCGGCGGAGGGGGAACCGGAATCCGTGCCGGTGGCTCCGGAGGCGCCGGAATCAGACCCGGAGACGGCGCCCGTCCTGACCAAGGAACCGCTTCCGAACCCGGTGCCGGTGCTGACCAAAGAGAAGTAGCCACTGCCACGGGCCGCTGGTCTGGAGCCGCTCGGCCACAGGCAGGCCACGGGCCACGGGCCGCCGGAGGCGCACCCCCGGCGGCCCCGTCGTCCCTCACGCCACGAACGTTCGCGGCGCCTCCGCGTTCCCCACCGCACCGCTCTCCACCAGCCCCGCCGCAGCGGCCAGCCGCGCCGCCGCCTCCTCGGCCACGGCCCCGCCGACGGTGAACGGCAGCCGCACATACCCCTCGAACGCACCGTCCACCCCGAACCGAGGCCCGGACGGCACCCGCACCCCGACGCGCTCCCCCGCCTCGGCCAGCCGCGAACCGGACAGACCCCCCGTGCGCACCCACAGCGTCAATCCACCCCGGGGCACCTCGAACTCCCACGCGGGCAGCTCCCGCCGCACCGCGGTCACCAGCTCGTCCCGGTTCGCCCTCGCCTGCGCCCGCCGCACCTCCACGGCCTGTTCCCAGCCCCCGGTGCCGAACAGCCAGTTCACGGCCAGCTGCTCCAGGACCGGCGTACCGAGATCGGCGTACGCCCGGGCGGCGACCAGGCTGCGGATCACGTCCGGGGCCGCCCGCACCCACCCGATCCGCATCCCCGCCCAGAACGCCTTGCTCGCCGACCCCACCGTGATCACCGTGGATCCGGCCGGGTCGAACGCGCACACCGGCCGCGGCATCCGTACGTCCGGGTCGAGCCACAGCTCGCTCATCGTCTCGTCGGCGATCAGCACCGTCCCCGCGGACCGCGCCGCGTCCACCAGCCGTCGCCGCTGGTCCTCGTCGGCGAGCGCACCGGTCGGGTTGTGGAAGTCGGCGACGACGTACGCGATGCGGGGCGCGGCGTCCCGCAGGACCTGCCGCCAGCGGTCCATGTCCCAGCCGGTGAGCCCCTCGGCCATGGCGACGGGCACGAGCCGGGCCCCGGCCTCCCGCATCAGCTGGAGGATGTTGGCGTAGGAGGGCGACTCGACGGCGATGCGCTCGCCGCGACCGGCGAACAGATGGCAGATGGCGTCGATCGCACCCATCGCCCCGGTCGTCACCATGATCTGCTCGGGCATGGTCGGGATCCCTCGCGCGGTGTACCGCTCGGCGATCATCGCCCGCAGCGCGGGCAGCCCGGCGGGGTAGTCGCCGTGCGTGTGCGCGTAGGGCGGCAGTTCCTCCAGCGCGCCCTGGACGGCCCGGGTGAGCCAGGGCTCGGGGGCGGGCAGTGCGGCGCACCCGAGGTCGATCAGCGATCCGAGGGCCTCCGGAGGGAGGGGCTCCAGTCCCCGCGCGGGCAGCGGGTTCCCGGCCGGGACGGCGGTCCAACTGCCCGCGCCCCGGCGGGACTCCAGAAATCCCTCGCCGCGCAGCGCCTCGTAGGCGGCGGCCACCGTCGTACGGCTGACGGACAGCAAGAGGGCGAGTTCGCGTTCGGCGGGCAGCCGGGCGGCCACCGGAACCCGTCCCTCGAGCACCAGCAGCCGGATGCCGTCGGCGAGCGCGCGGTAGGCCGGCGGCCGGCGCGAGCCGGGCCCCGCCGGGCGGTCCTGCTGGGAGCTGAGAAGCCGGGCGAGCTGCGCCGCACCCACGGCCGAGGTCCACTCCGCCATCGAAATCAGTCCACCTTCCCCGGATTGGCCATGGATGGCCTCTCCATCCAAGCCACATGGTGGCATGCATCAGTCCACTACCACCACAGGGGGGCACATCATGTCCACGCGGGGGCACCTCGCCCGGCGGCTCGTCCAGCTCTACGCCGGTCTCGCGCTGTACGGCGCCAGTTCGGCACTGCTCGTCCGGTCGGGGCTCGGACTGGAGCCGTGGAACGTGCTGCACCAGGGACTCGCCGGGCGGACCGGGCTGTCGATCGGTGTCGTGCTGACCCTGGTGGGCGCCGGGGTGCTGCTGCTCTGGATCCCGCTGCGCCAGCGGCCAGGCCTGGGCACGATCTCCAACGTGCTGGTCATCGGCATGGCGATGGACGCGACCCTGGCCCTGGTGCCCGACGCGCACGGCCCGGCGCCGCGCGTCACGCTGATGGTGGCGGGGATCGTCCTGAACGGCGCCGCGACCGGCCTGTACATCGCGGCCCGCTTCGGACCGGGCCCGCGCGACGGCCTCATGACCGGACTGCACCAGCTCACGGGCGTCTCGATCCGCCTGGTCCGTACGGGCATCGAGCTGGCGGTCGTGGCGACCGGCTTCGCGCTGGGCGGCACCGTCGGGATCGGCACCCTTCTGTACGCCCTGGCGATCGGCCCCCTCGCCCAGGCGTTCCTGCGCGTGTTCGCCGTCCCCCCGGCATCCGGCGGCAGCACGGCCGTTGCCACCGGTCAACCCCGAGGGGCGATACTGCGTCCGTGACCCCGCGGATACGCCACCCCTACCTCGACCACCCCGGCCCGATCGCCTTCGCCCACCGGGGAGGGGCCGCGGACGGACTGGAGAACACCGTGCGCCAGTTCCGGTGCGCGGTCGCGGCCGGTTACCGGTACATCGAGACGGACGTCCACACCACCCGGGACGGCAAGCTCGTCGCCTTCCACGACGCGACCCTGGACCGGGTGACGGACGGCGCGGGCCGGATCGCCGACCTGCCGTGGCAGGAGGTCCGGCGGGCGCGGGTGGCCGGCGGGGAACCGCTGCCCCTCTTCGAGGAACTCCTGGAGGCGTTCCCCGACGTGCGCTGGAACGTGGACGTCAAGGCGGAGAGCGCCCTGCTGCCCTTCCTGGACCTGGTCGGGCGGACGGACTCCTGGGACCGGATCTGCCTCGGTTCGTTCTCCGAGGCACGTGTGGTGCGCGCCCAGCGGCTGGCCGGCCCGCGCCTGGCGACGTCGTACGGCACCCGGGGCGTGCTCAACCTGCGGCTGCGCTCCTGGGGGCTGCCGGCCGCGGTGCGCCGCTCGGCGATCGCCGCGCAGGTCCCCGAGACGCAGTCCGGCATCCAGGTCGTGGACCGGCGCTTCCTGCACGCGGCCCATGCGCGCGGGCTCCAGGTGCACGTGTGGACGGTCAACGACCCCGAGGGCATGCACCGGCTGCTCGACCTGGGCGTGGATGGCATCATGACCGATCACATCGACACGTTGCGCAAGGTCATGGAGGACCGCGGCGTCTGGGTCTGAGACCCCGGGCCCGTCCCCTCTGCGCGTTCACGGGGAAGCGAGGGGCGCGGGTGGGCAACGACACCGTGCGGACGCCGCCGGCCGACGGGGCCGCGGAGCGCAGGAGCGAACAGCGCGGCTGGTACTTCTACGACTGGGCCTGCTCCGTCTACTCGACGAGCGTGCTCACCGTGTTCCTGGGCCCCTATCTGACGTGGGTCGCCCAGTCCGCCGCCGACGCCGACGGGTACGTCCACCCCCTCGGCATCCCGGTGCGCGCCGGGTCCTTCTTCGCGTACTCGGTGTCCCTGTCGGTGATCGTGGCCGTTCTCGTGATGCCCCTGGTGGGTGCCGCCGCCGACCGCACCGGCCGCAAGAAGCCGCTCCTCGCGGCCGCCGCCTACACCGGGGCCACGGCCACGGCGGCCATGTTCTTCCTGGAGGGCGACCGCTATCTGCTGGGCGGTGCGCTCCTGGTCGTCGCGAACGCCGCGCAGTCCGTGGCGATGATGCTCTACAACTCCTACCTGCCGCAGATCGCCCCGCCCGAGCAGCGGGACGCGGTCTCCTCCCGCGGCTGGGCCTTCGGCTACGCGGCGGGTTCGCTGGTCCTCGTCGTCAACCTGATCCTCTACACCGGGCACGAGGGCTTCGGACTCTCCGAGAGCACGGCGGTCCGCATCTGCCTGGCGTCGGCCGGCCTGTGGTGGGGTGCGTTCGCCCTCATCCCGCTACGGCGGCTGCGCGACCGCAGGACCGCCGGGCGGGAGGCCGCCCTCCCGGGCTTCCGGCAGCTCGCGGCGACCGTCCGCGACATGAGCCGCCACCCGCTGACGCTCGCCTTCCTGCTCGCCTACCTCGTCTACAACGACGGCATCCAGACGGTGATCTCCCAGGCCTCGGTCTACGGCTCCGAGGAACTGGGCCTGGAACAGTCCACCCTCATCGGCGCCGTGCTGCTGGTGCAGGTGCTGGCGGTGGCGGGCGCGCTGGCCATGGGCCGGCTGGCCCGGGTGTACGGGGCCAAGCGCACGATCCTCGGCTCGCTGGTCGCGTGGACGGTGACGCTGGCGGCCGGGTACTTCCTGCCCGCCGGTGCGCCGGTGTGGTTCTTCGTCCTGGCCGCCGGGATCGGTCTGGTGCTCGGCGGCAGCCAGGCGCTGTCCCGCTCCCTCTTCTCCCATCTGATCCCGCCGGGCAGGGAGGCCGAATACTTCTCGGCGTACGAGATGAGCGACCGCGGCATGAGCTGGCTCGGGCCGCTGCTGTTCGGGATCACCTACCAGCTGACCGGGAGCTATCGGGACGCGATCATCTCGCTGGTGGTCTTCTTCGTGCTCGGCTTCGCCCTGCTCGCGCGCGTTCCGGTGCGGCGTGCGATCCGCGAAGCGGGGAATCCGGTTCCCGACAGGATTTAGCACTCGGAGCGAAAGGGCTGTAGTGTACGCGTTTGGCCTGCCAAGCGGACCGTTACTGCGCGTCAAAGATGCCGAAACGCTGGGTTATATCTGCTATCAGATGTGACAAACCGGGCGCTGGTGGGTACAACAAGGGCGGCTACGACGGCGACGCATGACCCGGAACGGGACTCGGAACGGGAATCTTTACCGCCGACCGGACGTTGACCGGATGACGACGACAGCGACACCTGTCCTGTGGGCGACAAGCCCGGGAGGCACGATTCATGAGTGAGCGAGCTCTTCGCGGCACGCGCCTCGTGGTGACCAGCTACGAGACGGACCGCGGCATCGACCTGGCCCCGCGCCAGGCCGTGGAGTACGCATGCGAGAAGGGGCACCGGTTCGAGATGCCCTTCTCGGTCGAGGCGGAGATCCCGCCGGAGTGGGAGTGCAAGGTCTGTGGGGCCCAGGCACTCCTCGTGGACGGCGATGTCCCTGAGGAAAAGAAGGGCAAGCCCGCGCGTACGCATTGGGACATGCTGATGGAGCGGCGCACCCGTGAGGAACTCGAAGAGGTCCTCGAGGAGCGCCTGGCGGTTCTGCGCTCCGGTGCGATGAACATCGCTGTTCATCCCCGAGACAGCCGCAAGTCGGCATAGTCCCGCGCAGGGCCTGGCCGAAGTAACAGCGCAGCGGAAGACCGCGGGCGCCGTACGAGAAGTACGGCGCCCGCGGTCTTCCGCATGTCCACGACCCCGGTGCGGCTCGTGCCCGGGTCGGCTCAGTGCGTCAGCGGCGGGCGCGGCGGCTGCGGGGCGTCCCCCGGCTCGTCCCTGATGACCTCGCCCTGGACGACCTTGCCGTCGGGCTGATGCATACGGGCCTGCTGGAAGGCGCCGCCGAGGGTGCCCGGTCGGGCTTCCCGGAGCTTGCGCTCGAACGTGCGCTCCGCCGAGCGGCTCACGACCTTCTGCACCGGCGGCAGCAGCAGGAGCAGGCCCACCGCGTCCGACGCCAGACCGGGGATGATCAGCAGCAGACCTCCCAGCATCATCAGGCCGTTGCCCTCGCTGCCCGGCCGGGCCGCTTCCGGCATCACACCGCTCTGCTGCTGTTGCAGTGCCTCGGAGAGCTTGCGGAAGGCCCGCCGTCCGGCCCGCTTGATGACGACCGAGCCGGCCACCAGGCCCGCCAGCAGCACGAGGAAGACCACCAGCCCGTTGGTCGCCCCCGCGACCAGCGTGAGCAGCCAGATCTCCAGCACGAGCCACGCGGCGACGCCGAGCGGCAGGAGCGTACGCAGCCGGGAGCGCTTGGGCCGGGCAGGGGGCATCGGGGTCTGGGCGCCAGTCGTCATGCGTCCAGTGTGCCTGGCCCCGGCTCAGCACGGGATAAGGCCACCATCAGCTGTTTCTGTGCACGGCCGCCCCGGGAGCGGTCTGCCGTTACGGCTTCGAGGGCTTGCCGCCGCGCCCCGTGACCTTGCCGACCCGCTCCCCCACGCCCCACGCCGTGACCCGCCACAGCGCCTCGACGAGGATGTCGCGGCTCATCTTGGAGTCGCCGAGTTCGCGCTCGACGAACGTGATGGGCACCTCGATGACGTGATAGCCGGCCTTGACCGCGCGGCGGGCGAGATCGACCTGGAAGCAGTACCCCTGGGAGGCCACCTCGTCGAGGCCGAGCCCCTGAAGGGTCTCGCGGCGGAAGGCACGGTAGCCGCCGGTGATGTCACGCAGCGGCAGGTCGAGCGCCAGCCGGGAGTAGAGGCTGCCGCCCCGGGAGATCACCTCGCGGGACTTCGGCCAGTTCACCACCCGGCCGCCCGGCACCCAGCGCGAGCCCAGCACCAGGTCGGCGCTCTTGAGGGCGGTGAGCAGCCGCGGCAGTTCCTCGGGCTGGTGGGAGCCGTCGGCGTCCATCTCGATCAGCACGCCGTAGTCGCGCTCCAGGCCCCAGTGGAAGCCCGCGAGGTAGGCGGCTCCGAGGCCCTCCTTGCCCTTGCGGTGCAGCACGTGGACGTGGTCGTCGTCGACGGTCAGCTCGTCGGCCAGCTTGCCCGTGCCGTCCGGGCTGTTGTCGTCGGCCACGAGCACGTGCGCCTCGGGGACGGCCTTGCGTACCCGGCCGACGATGCTCTTGATGTTCTCCGCCTCGTTGTAGGTCGGGATGATCACCAAGGCCGTGCCGAGCGGGCCGAACTTCCTCACCTGGGCTTCTGCCGCGAGGGTTCCGTCGCCGTCGTTCACTACTGCCCCTTCATGTCCATACGCAGAGGTCCACCATAGTGGGCCCGGCCTGCACCGACGTGACAGGACGTTCGAATCGTGGTGTCGAATCCGCAGGACGCGGGGAAGAGCGCGCTTCCGTGTGCGCGGGGGTGCGGCGGATGGGGGCCCGGCGCCCTTCGGGCCGACCTGGGATCCGCCGGCTGCGGATCGACCTGAAGCCGTTGTCTACTGAGCGCGCGGGCCCCACCCGGGTCGCACCTCCCCGACCGGCCGGAACGTTCCCTCGGCGCTGCGCTGGCCTGAGCCTGGCTCCCAGTGGCGGTGCCCCGGTGCGGCACACCGTCCCTGACCCGGCGGCGCCGCGGCGAGTGCTCGGACGTTCCCCGGTCGGGCGTCCGGTGGTGGACTCGGCCGAACCTACCGGCCTCCTGCGGCTGCCTGTCAACAGCCGTTCGACCTGCGCGTTCAGCGGCAAAGCCCTGGTCAGGGCCGAGGATGCGCAGGTCGCGCGCCGGGGGCGCGGCGCACGACCTCATGCGCGCCAGCCCCCTAGATCACTCGCCCGGCCGTACGAAAACCGTGCGTCCGCCCACCACGGTGCGCAGGCAGACGGGCAGGTCGCGGCCCGGAGTGAGGTCGGGCAGACCCGGAGTCCCGGAGCGGGGATCCGTCGACCAGCGGGCCACGCGGTCGTCCGGGGCCTGGACGACGAGTTCGCCGGTGCGCCAGACGGCGTAGTCGGCGGGGGCGCCCGGGACCAGAACGCCCGCGTCGTCCCGTCCGACGGCCCGCCAGCCGCCGCGCGTGTGCGCCGTGAACGCGGCGCGCACGGAGACGCGGTGCTCCGGCGTGCGGTGGAAGGCGGCGGCCCGGACCGTGCCCCACGGGTCGAGCGGGGTGACCGGGCTGTCGGAGCCGAAGGCGAGCGGGACACCGGCGCGCAGCAGGGCCGCGAAGGGGTTCAGAGCCCGCGCCCGCTCCGTCCCGAGCCGCTGGGCGTACATGCCGTCCTCGCCGCCCCACAGGGCGTCGAAGGCGGGCTGCACGGATGCGGTGAGGCCGAGTTCGGCGAAGGCGGCGACGCTCTCCGGGGTGAGCATCTCGGCGTGCTCGACGCGATGCCGGGCGGCCCGGATCCGGCCGAGCCCGAGCTTCTCGGCGGCGGCGCGCACGCCCTCGACCACGGCGTCCACGGCCGCGTCGCCGATGGCGTGGAATCCGGCCTGCAGGCCCGCCTCGGTGCACGCCACGACGTGCGCCGCGACCGCGTCGGCGTCCAGGTAGGCGATGCCGGTGTCCCCGGCGTCGGTGTACGGCTGGTGCAGACAGGCCGTGTGCGAGCCGAGGGCGCCGTCGACGAACAGATCCCCCGCGGCGCCCACGGCGCCCAGCTCCCGCGCCTTGGCGACGTCCTGCTCGGCCCAGTACCCGACGACGCGCGGCCCGTGTTCCGCCGCGGCGAGGCGCAGCAGGCCGGTGAAGTCGTCCTCGGAGGAGATCTCCGGCCCGGCGCACTCGTGGAGGGTGCCGATCCCCAGCGAGACGGCGTGCGCGAGCGCGGCGCGCTGCGCCTCGGTGCGCTGTCGGGGCGTCACGGCGGCGAACGCGGCGGCCCGCACGGCGTGATGGGCGTCGGCGGTGAGCGGGCCGTCCGTGCGGGTGACATCGGGGACCGCGTCGAGCAGGGCGGTGCTCACGACCGCCGAGTGGACGTCGATCCGGCTGAGGTAGAGGGGCCGGTGCCCGGTGGCCTCGTCGAGCTCGGCCCGCGTCGGGGGCCTGCCGCCGGGCCAGCGGGCGGCGTCCCAGCCGTGCCCGAGCAGCACCCGGTCGTCGGGCCGGGCGGCGGCGAAGTCCCGGACGAGGGCGAGGGCGGCCTCCAGCGTGGGGGCGCCGGAGAGGTCGAGCCCGGTCAGGGCCAGGCCCGTGGCAGTCGTGTGCACATGCGCATCGGTGAACGCCGGGGTGACCAGCGCCCCGTCCAGGTCGACCACTTCGTCGACCCCGTCCGCGAAGGCGTCGGCGGCCCCTTCGGACCCCACCCAGGCGATCTGTCCCCGCTCCACGACCATCGCGGTGGCGAAGGGGTCGGCGGGGCTGTGGACCTCTCCACGGCGGAGAAGAACGGTCTTGGGCGGGGCGGTGGACTCACTCATGGAGCACAGTCTCACAGGGGCGGGAGCGACGCCCGAATCAGGGGCGCGGCAACGCCCGCGTCAGGACCGCGGTGAGCTGCGCGGACAGCCCCGCACGGCCCGCGTCGGCGACCGGCGTTCAGATCCGCGGCGGCCGGGCCTCGTACGGCGTGGAGAGGACCACCGTCGTGCGCGTGGACACCCCGGCCAGCGACCGCAGCCGGGCCAGCAGCTCCTCCAGCTCGTGCGGCGTCGCCACCCGCACCTTGAGGATGTAGTTCTCGTCGCCCGCGACGCTGTGACAGGCCTCGATCTCGGGCACGCCGGCCAGCCGGTCGGCGATGTCGTCGGGGGCGCTGGGGTCGAACGGCTTCACCGAGATGAAGGCGGTCATGGGCAGCCCCACCGCCTCGGGGTCGACGACCGCCGCGTAGCCGCGGATCACACCGCGCTGCTCCAGCCGCCGCACCCGCTGGTGCACGGCCGAGGTGGACAACCCCGTGGCCTTGCCCAGGTCGGTGTAGCTCATCCGCCCGTCCTTGACGAGCAGCTGCACGATCTGTCGGTCCAGCTCCTCCATGGCGCAAGAACCTACAGTGCGGTTGATCTCCTCGGATACCCGAGGAGCCCCGGAGGGCACCTGCGCAGGGCATGTGACGAACGCCACAGGCCTCGAACAGTCTCCGTGATGTTCTCGTGATTACACCTCAGGGGTGACGGGAAGTGCTTGCTGTGGCCGAGGCCGCAGTGCCTGTGACGGCCCAGTCCGAGGGGGAGAACCCAATGCAGAGTCTTAAGCGCCCTGGTCGCACCGCACCCAAGCGGCAGCCGCTCGTCGTCGAGCCCGAGCCGGAGGGCGTCGAACCCGACGCCTTCGACGACGAACTCGACGCCTACGACACGTTCGAGATGTTCCGGGTCGTCTGCCCGGACTGCGCGCAGCCCATCGCCCTGCTGGCGGACGAGGAGGTCCTGCCGGAGCACGCGATGTGCGCCTCGCCGTGGAACCCCTTCGGACTCACCGTCTGCGCCGGAACCGGCCGCAGGGCCACGGACGCCCGCCCCGCGGACGAGTCCGTGGAACCCCAGGAGCAGGACACCGCACTGCTGTTGACGCTCCCTCAGGGGCTCGACTGGCGGACCCAGCCCTTCTCGCACGTGGGCGGCCCGGGCTCGCGCCCCATCAGGGTCCCTGTCATGCGCCGCCAGGCGGCCTGAGCGCGGGCTCTCCTCGCCCGCCGGCTCCACTCCCGTAGCTGCCCCGCACCACGGTCCGCGGAACGCCGTGGTGCGGTTCAGTGTGTACGCGGTCGTGCGCGGCACTGAACGAACGCCCGATTCCACCTTCCGGTGACCTGTCCGGGGTTCGCCGCGTTGCCCAGGTATGACCCCCATCTCCTCAGCGACCGGGCGTCAGCGCCTCCTGTACGTCCCGCCGCCCGCAGAATCGGTTCGGCCGGCTCCGCCCCGCTATCAGGACCCGCCGATCTATAGCGACTTGATGCGGACCTGGGCCGAGGGCGGCCGCACCCTCCCGGGCCGGCACGACCCGGAATGGATGCGGCTCGCGGCCCCTTGGCGGGGCCTCGACCAGTTCAGCGCTCCTCCGGACCCACAAGATGGCGGCCGATGACCATCCGCTGGATCTGGTTGGTGCCCTCCACGATCTGCAGCACCTTGGCCTCGCGCATGTAGCGCTCGGCCGGGAAGTCGGCGGTGTAGCCGTAGCCGCCGAGGATCTGCACGGCGTCGGTGGTGACCCGCATCGCCGTGTCGGTGCAGTGCAGCTTGGCCATCGCGGCCTGCTTCGCGAACGGCCGGCCCGCGTCCTTCAGCCGTGCCGCCGCGAGGTAGAGGGCGCGGCCCGCCTCGATCTGCGTCGCCATATCGGCGAGCATGAACCGCAGCCCCTGGAAGTCGGCGATCGGCTTGCCGAACTGGCGCCTCTCGGCCGCGTAGGTCACCGCCTCGTCGAGCGCGGCCTGCGCCACGCCGATCGCGCACGCCGAGATGCCGAGCCGGCCCGAGTCGAGCGACGACAGGGCGATCGCGAAGCCCTGCCCCTCCTCGCCGATGCGCCGGGCGTCCGGGACACGGACGCCGTCGAAGTGGACCTGGGCGGTGGGCGAGCCCTTCATGCCCATCTTCTTCTCCGGCACGGCCGCGCTCAGCCCCTCCGCGTCACCGGGCACCAGGAACGCGCTGATCCCGCGCGGGCCCTCCTCGCCGGTACGGGCCATCACCGTGTAGAAGTCGGCGATCCCGCCGTGCGTGATCCAGGCCTTGGTGCCGGTGATCACCCAGTCGTCGCCGTCCCGCACGGCCCGGGTGCGCAGGGCCGCCGCGTCCGATCCGGAGTGCGGCTCGGAGAGGCAGTACGCGCCGAGCATGCCGCCGCCGAGTATCGCGGGCAGGTGCTCGACCTGCTGCTCCTTGGTGCCGTAGGCGGCGAGCGCGTACGAGGCCAGGGAGTGCACGCTGACGCCGAGCCCGACGGTGAGGCGGGCCGCGGCGAGCTCCTCCAGGACCTGGAGGTAGACCTCGTAGGGCTGGTCGCCACCCCCGTACTCGGAGTCGTACGGCAGGCCGAGCAGCCCCGACCGGGAGAGCAGGGTGAACAGCTCGCGCGGGAAGCGGCCGGCGTCCTCCTCCTCGGCCGCACTCGGGACGATCTCCTGCGCCGCGATGTCGCGGACGAGTGTGATCAGGTCCCGGGCCTCCTCCGTGGGCAGTTGTCGGTCCACCGGCTGCGGGGCGCGGTCGGGCATGGCGACGCTCTCCTCCCTGTCGGGCACTGGCGGACGGGCCCATGGGTGGGGGCGGCGCCGCCGGGTCGTTCTGGTGCCTTGCCGATGCTTGCAGTCCCGGGTCTCGGAAGCTGCTGACCAGCGGCTGTGCGCTGTGAGTATGCCCGATCGGAGGCATCCAGTCACCAGTTAACGACCGCTTACTTCAAGAAATGGCCGAGCACGCACGGAGCGGTGAAATTGGTCCGAACCATTGACCCAACTGGTCTAGTCCTCCTACTGTTTCGCTCCACCGATTCACCGCGTTCATGCCAATGAGCGCGCGTTCCCCTCTCCCCACGAGGAGACACCGGATGCACACCCCCCACCGTTCCCGCTTCCGGGCCATCGTGTCCGCGGCCTGCTGCGCCGTCCTCGGCGCCGGTCTGCTGGCCGGCGCGGGCACCTCCGCCACCGCGGCGACCCCGGCTCAGGAGGCCGCCGCGAGTTCGAAGGCAGCCCCCGGCGCCAAGGCCGCCGGTTCCAAGGTCATCGGCTACTTCACCGAATGGGGCACCTACGACCGCAAGTACTACGTCAAGAACATCGAGACGTCCGGATCGGGCGGCAAGCTCACCCACATCAACTACGCCTTCGGCAACGTCACCGGCGGCAAGTGCGCCATGGGCGACGGCTACGCCGCCACCGACCGGGCCTACACGGCCGCGGAATCCGTCGACGGCAAGGCCGACACCTGGGACCAGCCGCTGCGCGGCAACTTCAACCAGCTGCGCAAGCTGAAGCAGAAGCACCCGAACCTCAAGGTTCTGTGGTCCTTCGGCGGCTGGACCTGGTCGGGAGGCTTCGGCGAGGCCGCGAAGAACCCGGCCGCCTTCGCCCAGTCCTGTTACGACCTGGTCGAGAACTCCAAGTGGGCGGACGTCTTCGACGGCATCGACATCGACTGGGAGTACCCCAACACCTGCGGCGCCACCTGCGACACCAGCGGAAAGGCCGCCTTCCGCAACCTGATGCAGGCGCTGCGGGCGAAGTTCGGCTCCAGGAACCTCGTCACCGCGGCGATCACCGCCGACGCCACCCCGGGCGGCAAGATCGACGCAGCGGACTACGCGGGCGCCGCCCCGTACGTCGACTGGTACAACCCGATGACGTACGACTTCTTCGGCGCCTGGGACGCCGCCGGTCCGACGGCCCCGCACTCGCCGCTGACCTCGTACTCCGGCATCCCGAAGGCGGACAACCACAGCTCGGCGACCATCGCCAAGCTCAAGGGCCTCGGCATCCCCGCCTCCAAGCTGCTGCTCGGCATCGGCTTCTACGGCCGCGGCTGGACCGGCGTCACCCAGGCGGCCCCCGGAGGCACCGCGACCGGCCCGGCGGCGGGCACGTACGAGCAGGGCATCGAGGACTACAAAGTGCTCAAGACCAAGTGCCCGGCGACGGGGACGGTGGCCGGTACGGCGTACGCCAAGTGCGGTGGCAACTGGTGGAGTTACGACACCCCGGCGACCATCGGCACCAAGATGAACTACAAGAACCAGCAGGGCCTGGGGGGCACGTTCTTCTGGGAGCTGAGCGGCGACACCGCGAACGGTGAGCTGATCAAGGCGATCAAGTAGCGCCCGGAGCGGGGGCGGAGGTCCGTGGCGGACCCTCCGCCCCTCTCTCATGCGCCCCGGCGCGCGGGCTGCGGGGCCGGGTAGGCCGGGTCGAGCTCCTCGATCGCGCGCAGGGCGCCGCCGAGGGTCTTCATCAGCAGCTCGCACATGGTGTCGCGGGGCAGTTCGGGCCGGTCGATCCATTCGAGCGTGGCACCCTCGACGCTGCACACCCAGGCCAGCAGGGCCATCCGCGCCAGCGGGGTGATGTCGACCCGCTCGTAGGCGCCTTCGGCGATGGTGGTCACGACGGCCTCGCGCACCCCGTCACGGATGGCGTGCACCTCGGTGTCGAACCCGACGCCGCCGCTCACGATGGTGCGGTACGCGGCCTGGTTGTGCTCGGCGTAGCGCAGGTAGCTGTCGATGGTGCGCTGGACCCGGTCCACCGGGGGCAGTTCGAGACCGCTCGCCGCCAGGGTGATCAGCTCGGTGACCGAGTCCTGGATGATGGCCAGGTAGTAGCCGCGCTTGGACTGGAAGTAGTAGTAGATCAGCCCCTTGGCGACGTGCGCCTGCCGGGCGATGTCGTCCATCGACAGGGCGTCGTAGGAGGTGTCGGCGAACAACCTCCGCCCGATGGCGATGAGTTCGGCACGGCGCGCCATCGAGCGCTCGGTGCCGCGGGCCCGGGGACGGGCTGCAGGCTGGGGGCTGATATTCAATGTCGACCCTGGTCTCAACGGGCGGGGCGGGACCTCCGCAGTATGGCAGGCCTCACCTCGGCGTCGTGGGTCAGGTCACAGCAGCCCGAGCTGCGTCACGAGCATCGCGAGGACCACGACGAGGGCCCATCCCATGACGTGCTCGACGATCTTCGGGCCGTCGTCCTGAGGGCCGCCGGTGCGGGCGCGGGTGGCGGTGGCTGAGTGCACGGTCATGGCTTCTCGCTGGGTCGGTGGTGCGGACGGACCCCCTCGGGGGGGTCCGTCCACCTTGCCACCGGGTGCGGCTTTTGCGGCCGAGAGCTTGGTCACACGCGAACGCCCACGGCCGCCAGGGCCTTGCGCTGGGCCGCGCTCGGGCGCGCCGGGAAGTACAGGTAGCAGATGCCGCCGGTGCCCGAGGCGACCTTGCCGGAGGCGTTGTACCGCTTGGTCCTGAGCCAGATGTTCTCGAACTCGCGCCGCCGGTAGACGCGCCGCACGGCCTCGTTGCTCGCCGAGAAGGGGTCGTTGGCGATCACGTCACCGCCGGCCGTGAAGCCGATGACGGTCATCAGGTGCCCGGCGGTGCCGTACCCGGCGCCGGTCAGCTCCTCCTTGAGGAACGACTGGGACGTTATGGCCGGGATGCCCGCGGCGATCAGCGTCTCCAGATCGGTGAGCGAGCCGAGCCGGGTGACGACGCCCTGGAGGTCCTTGAACGTGGCGGCGTAGGCGGCGTTGAAGGGCCAGTTGCCGCAGCCCGCGTACTGGTAGTCGTAGGTGAAGCGGGCCGCGTGGCACACCTGCGGGTCGGCGTATGCGGGATCGACCCAGGCCAGCTGCTCTTCGGTGAGTCGGCCGTCCCAGTACTCGACGATCATCTGGGAGGACGTCGGGCTGCACCATGCCTCGCCGCCGTTGTCGTACTCGGGGTACTGGCCCTTGTGGATCTCCTGCGAGTAGCGCGGGACGGCCAGTTCCTTCGCGAGACCGGGCTCGGACGCCGGGACGGTGAACCGGTCGGGCACGTCGGAGCCCATGGCGCCGAGCCGCCACACGGTGGGGGTGGCCTTGGTGCCGGGCTTGCGGTAGAGGGTCAGGCGCAGCCGGTACGAGGCCAGGCGCAGGCCGGTCGAGGCGTCGTCGATGGCCAGGGTGTCGGTCCAGACGGTGCTCCTGCCGTCGCTCTGGTCGTCGACCGAGGTGCGCCGGATGTCCTGATCGCCGGAGGCCCAGCGGGCCATCACGTACCAGGGGGTGCTGGTGCCGTCGGTGTAGGTGCCCTTGATCTCGGCCTGGATCCAGGTGCCGGCCGGGGTGCGCGCGTTCCATGAGACGATCGCCTCGGTCGCGGGGACGGCGAGCCGGTGGACGGGGGAGGTCCAGGTGCCGTACTCCCACGTGGCGGTCCTGCCCGTGTGCGGATCCGTATAGGCGGTGGTGCCGGCGGGCTTCGCGATCGCCAGGCCCGGGCGGGTGCCGGCGACGGCCCGGGTGCCCTTGGCGGTGCCGCCGGACCAGTCGGTGTACGAGACCCAGGCCCGGTTGTCGACGGTGCGGGCCGGGACCGCCCGGGCGGGGTCTGCGGCGTCGGTCGTCATGGGGGCCTCGGGGTCGGCCGCCGCCGGACCCGCGCTCGCGGTGACGGCGGCGGCGACCGCGGCGGCCAGGACGGTTCTGCGGGACGGCTGTTCGGCTCTGCGCATGGCGGGGGACCCCCGGATGTCGGAGTCGGGCAGGTGCGGGGCAGGTCCGTGCACGGTCGGTCGTATCCGTGCGTGCGTGCGCCACATATGAGCACAGCCCGCGGTGTCCTGCCAGCACTTCGACGCGCGCCGCGCCCACCAATATTGGCGTCGACCAGTGGCACCCGCCGCGGACCTCGTGGTTAGAGTGCCGATCGAGATGAATCCGTCCTTCCGCCCCGCACCGGGCCACGCCGTCCTAGACCTGGCCGCCCGGGTCCGCCGCCTCTCCCCCTCCTGCGGCCCGGTCCGGCTCGTCGGTGTCGACGGGCACGCCGGGTCCGGGAAGAGCACGTTCGCCGAGCGGCTGGCTGCGGCCCTGGACGGCGCGCCGGTGCTGCGCCTCGACGACATCGCCAGCCACGACGCGCTGTTCGACTGGACGGCACGGCTGCTGGACCAGCTGATCGAGCCGCTCTCCCACGGCCGGACCGCGCACTACGCCCCCTACGACTGGCGGGCCCGCCGCTTCGGCTCCCCGCGCCCGGTCCCGCCCGCGCCGGTGATCCTCGTGGAGGGCGTCGGCGCGGGGCGCCGGGCGCTGCGCCCGCATCTGGCCCTGCTGCTGTGGATGGATCTGCCGCGGGAGGAGGCCTGGCGGCGGGGACGGTCCCGGGACGGGGAGGAGCAGCGGGAGTTCTGGGACGGGTGGGTTCCGGCGGAGCGCCGGCATTTCGCCGACGATCCCTCGCGGCCGTTCGCCGACCTGCTGGTGCGGCAGCGAAACGAGGGGTACGAGGTGCTCGCGGGACCCGCTGGGACCGTTGGACCGGACCAGCCCCTCACGCACGGTGACGGACCGCCCGCAGTGTGCTGAACTTGTGAAGGGCCTTGCGGGGCAACTTGCCGGAGTGCTTCAACTCGGCTTGACCGTCGGGCCGTACAGGTCTTACGTTCTCAATGTGCGGCATCGGAGCCGCCCGCAGACGCGAAGCCCCCGGTTGTTCCCCCGTGATCGGGGGCTTCGTTCTGCCTTCTTCCGGTTTTCCGGCCGCCGCGGGGCGTCGAGCGCTCACCCTGGGTCACCGTCCACGATGCCGCGGCATCCGCCCCCACCTCGCCGAACGGCGCGTGCGGCACCCTACGGGCGCGCCGCGCCCGCGGGTACGATGCCCTCGTCGCGACCTACGGACGGTTGCTACGCGCACTGTGCAACTCCGGTCCGTGGCAGAGCGGTTCGAGCAGGGCAGCCGGCCGGGGGACGGCTCGTTGGCATTCCGACGGGGGCACGGTTTGTGGGGGACGTGATGGACTTCGGCACGCAGGGCCCACAGGCCCCGGCCGACCTCGCCTGGCTGCGAGGCGTGGACGCCTACACCATGGGCGCGTATCCGCAGGCGGAGGAGGAGTTCCGCGCCGCCGTGCGGATGGACTCCGGCATGGCCGACGGCTGGCTCGGGCTGCACGCGCTGCGCGTCGACACGACGACCGCGCTGCTGCGGATGTTCCGGCACCGGGACCGGTTCGGGGAGCAGCGCACCCGCTACCGTCGCACGCTCAACTCCTGGTACTGGCTGGGCTGGTGGGTGCAGCCGGTGCTGGAGAGCCCCCGCGATCTGCTGCTCGCGCACGCCTCCCACTGGCTGGACGGCCGCCATGTCCCCGAGCTGGACCGGGCGCTCGCCGGGCTGCCACCCGTCGACACCGACCACCAGGTCCGCTTCCTGCACTCCTGCCGCGCCTATCTGGTCAAGGACTGGGAGCAACTGGTCCGCCACACCGACCCGCTGCTCGACGATCCGATGCTCGGCATCGAGGCGGGTCTGTTCGGCGGCATGGCCCGGGTCCGCCTGGAGATGTACGGCCAGGCCGAACCCCTGCTGTCCGCCGCGTTGATGCGCTGCCGCAGCGAGCAGCCCCAGCGCAAGGAGCTGCGCTACTGGCTGGCCCGGGCGCACGAGGGCACCGGCCGCAGCGCCGCCGCGCTCCCCCTGTACCGGGCCGTGCACCGCGTCGATCCGGCGTTCATGGACACCTCCGCCCGGCTGGCCGCCATCGCCGAGGGCGACGGCTACGACGACGCCACGGGCCTCGCGGCGATCACCCTCACCGGTGCGGGCCAGGACGCGGTGGACGGTCCCGACGGGTTCGATCCGCTCTTCGGTCTCGAAGGGCGCGACCTGCGGCTGCCCGATCCCGAGCCGCCGCTCGCTCCCCTGCCGCCGGTGACCGGCCCGCCGGTCCGCGAGAGGACCGGCCCCGTCCCCTCCCTGCCCGCCGGGCCCACCGACCCGGCGTTACTGGACGAGGCACTCGCCGAACTCGAACGCATGGTGGGTCTGGAGCCGGTGAAGCGCCAGGTCAAGGCGCTGTCCGCACAGCTGAACATGGCCCGGCTGCGGGCCGGGCAGGGCCTGCCGGTCCAGCCGCCGAAACGCCACTTCGTCTTCTCCGGCCCCTCCGGCACCGGCAAGACGACCGTCGCCCGCATCCTCGGCCGAGTCTTCTACGCCCTCGGGCTGCTCGGCGGCGACCATCTCGTGGAGGCCCAGCGGGCCGACCTGGTCGGCGAGTACCTCGGGCAGACGGCCGTGAAGGCGAACGAACTGATCGACTCGGCCCTCGGGGGCGTCCTCTTCGTCGACGAGGCCTACGCACTGTCCAACTCGGGCTACGGCAAGGGGGACGCGTACGGCGACGAGGCCCTCCAAGTACTGCTGAAGCGCGCCGAGGACAACCGCGACCACCTCGTGGTGATCCTGGCCGGCTACCCGGAGGGCATGGACCGCCTGCTCGCCGCGAACCCCGGGCTGTCCTCCCGCTTCACCACCCGCGTCGACTTCCCGTCCTACCGGCCCCTCGAGCTCACCGAGATCGGCAAGGTGCTGGCGGCGGAGAACGGCGACCTGTGGGACGAGGAGGCCCTCGACGAGCTGCGGTCCATCGCCGGGCACGTGGTCGACCAGGGGTGGATCGACGAGCTGGGCAACGGACGGTTCCTGCGGACCCTGTACGAGAAGAGCTGCGCGTACCGGGATCTGCGGTTGTCGGTGTATCCCGGGGCGTTGAGCAGGGACGACCTGGCGACGTTGCGGTTGCCGGATCTGATGCAGGCGTACGGGGAGGTCTTGTCGGGGCGGGGGCCACACGACCCGTCGGCCATGTGAGTTCATCGGCCGCGGGCCGGTGGAGGCCGGTCGCGCAGTTCCCCGGGCCCCCAGGCAGGGGCGCGGGGAACTGCGCGAGCAGCCCCCACGCGCCCGCAGCCGGGACGCTACGTCGCCAGCACCTCTTCACCGGACCTCGGCTCGGTCAGCTTCACCTCGCGCACCTGCCGGTGCGCGGGATCCCGCACCTCACCCACCAGCAGCTCCAGCACGTCCTCCAGGGCGACCAGCCCCAGCACCTTGCCGGACGCGTCGGCGACCTGGGCCAGGTGCGTCGCCGCCCTTCGCATCACGGTGAGGGCGTCGTCGAGGGGCAGCTCGGGCCGCAGGGTCGTCATGGGACGCCACAGGTGCTGCGGCACGGCCCGGTCCGAGTCCTCCACGTCGAGGACGTCCTTGACGTGCAGGTACCCCATGAAGGCGCCGGTCTCCGCGGCGACCGGGAACCGGGAGTAGCCCGTGCGGGCCGTGAGCTCGACGATCCGCCCGGGGGTGACCGACGGGCTGACCGTCACCAGGGACTCACGCTTCAGCAGGACGTCCGTCACCGGGCGCGAGCCCAGCTCCAGGGCGTCCTCGAGGCTTTCGGCCTCCTCGGGGTCGAGCAGGCCCGCCTGGCCGGCGTCCTCCACCAGCCGGTTGAGCTGCTCGCTGGTGAAGACGGCCTCGACCTCGTCCTTGGGCTCGACGTGGAAGAGCCGCAGGATGCCCTGGGAGACGGCGCCGAGGGCGGCGGTGATGGGCTTGCAGAAGCGCGCGAACCAGACCAGGCCGGGGCTGAGCCACAGCGCGACCTTCTCGGGGGCCGCCATCGCCAGGTTCTTCGGGACCATCTCGCCGATGACGAGGTGGAAGAAGACCACCGCGGCGAGGGCGATGACGTAGGTCAGCGGATGGATCATGCCGTGCGGCAGGTGGACCCACTCGAAGACCGGCTCCAGCAGGTGCGCGACCGTCGGTTCGGCGACCGCTCCGAGGGTGAGGGAGCAGATCGTGATGCCGAACTGGGCCGCCGCCATCATCTGCGGCAGCCGTTCGAGACCGTAGAGGACCTGCCGGGCACGGGCGGTGCCGAGCGGCTCGATCTGGCTGCGGCGTACGGAGACCAGCGCGAACTCGGCGCCGACGAAGAAGCCGTTGGCGAGCACGAGCAGCGCGGCGAAGAGGAGTTGGAGCACGCTCATCGGAGGGCCTCCGCCATGGAGGCCACCGGGGCGGTCCGCACGAGCCGGACCCGCTCCGCGCGGTAGTGGCCGACCTGGCGCACCGAGAGCCGCCAGCCGGGCAGCTCCGCCTTGTCGCCGACGGCCGGGATACGGCCCAGCAGGTCGGCGATCAGGCCCGCGACCGTCTCGTACGGGCCCTCGGGCACGTCGAGGCCTATGCGCAGCAGGATGTCGACCCGGCAGCTGCCGTCGACGTCCCAGGCGGGCCTGCCGTCCTCCGGCGGCGCGGCGGCCAGCTCGGGCAGGTCGTGTCCGTCGTGCTCGTCGCGGACCTCGCCGACGATCTCCTCGACGATGTCCTCCAGCGTGACGACACCGGCGGTGCCGCCGTACTCGTCGACGACGACCGCGATGGGCTGCTCACTGCGCAGGCGGGTGAGGAGCGGCCGGACGGGCAGTGTCTCGGGGACGAGCAGCGCCGGACGGGCGATGTGGCCGACGGGGGTGCGCAGCCGGTCCTGGACCGGCACGGCCAGGGCGTCCTTGAGGTGGGCCATGCCGACGACCTCGTCGATCTTCTCCCGGTAGACCGGGAAGCGGGACAGGCCGGTGGCGCGGGTCAGGTTGACGACGTCCTCGGCGGTGGCCGAGGACTGCAGGGCGCTGACCTTCACGCGCGGCGTCATCACGTGCTGCGCGGTGAGCTCGCCCAGCGACAGGGTCCGGACGAACAGGTCGGCCGTGTCCTGCTCCAGGGCGCCGGCCAGGGCCGAGTGGCGGGCCAGGGAGACGAGTTCGCCGGGGGTGCGGGCGGAGGCCAGCTCCTCGGCGGGTTCGATGCCCAGGGCGCGCACGAGCCGGTTCGCGACGGCGTTGAGGCCGGCGATGACCGGGCGGAACAGCCGGGCGAAGACGTGCTGCGGGCCCGCGACGAAGCGCGCGACCTGCAGCGGCCTGGACACCGCCCAGTTCTTGGGCAGGAGCTCGCCGATCACCATCTGCACGGCGGAGGCCAGCAGCATACCGACGACGACCGTGACACCGGAGACGGCTCCCTCGGGGATGCCGATCGAGGTGAACGGGCCGTGCAGCAGCTCGGCGAGCGCCGGTTCGGCGAGCATGCCGACGACGAGCGAGGTGATGGTGATGCCGAGCTGGGTGCCGGAGAGCTGGAAGGAGAGTTCCTTCAGTGATTCGACGACCCGCTGGGCGCGCCGGTCGCCCTCGGCGGCGGCCTTCTCGGCCTCGGGCCGTTCGACCGTCACGAGTCCGAATTCGGCCGCCACGAAGAATCCGTTGGCGAGAATCAGCAGGAACGCGGCTGCGAGGAGCAGCAGGGGGGTGGTCATGATGCCGCCGCCTCCACACGGTCGCGTACCTCGGCAACGAGGTCCGCGCTATGTCGGCAGGGGGCGGCGCAGGTACTGCAGGACGATCCGTCCATCGCCGGAGGGGGTCACTCCTCGGTTAGCAGGAGCCTCTGCGCACCGGTCGGGGCGACAGAAGCGGAGGCGCATCCATCACGCCTCCGCCAACAGATTAATCAAGACATGGCCCGGTACGGCAGTGGCGGCCGCCCGGAGGATGCCCCGAGTCAGTCCTCGCGCCGCTCGGGGTCGGCCGCGGAACGGGCCTCGACGAGCGCCCGCAGGGCCCGGGCGTCGGCGATCGCACGCTGCTTGGCCAGGCCCGGCTGGATGCCCAGAGCAGGCAGGCTGGTGCCGTCGCTGAGGTTGAGGAACACCCAGGGGTCGCCGGGCCGGAGGGTCACCTGGAGGATCTCCGCCCACTCCAGCCGGCGCTTGTTCGTGAGATTGACGACAGTGACGCCGTTCTCGTCGACGACCACCTTGGGACGCGCCAGGAGGAGCAGCACGGCGTCCAGCAGGAGCGCCGTGAGGACGAAGCTGACGCGCTCGGCGGGGCTGAGCTGCTTCAGCAGCATCGCGACCGCCGTGATCACCACGAGGATGGCGACGGCCGCGGTGAGCAGCACCACGCGGGTGCTGCCCGGCCGGAACGTGACGGGCAGGGTGGGCAGATCGGACATCGCGCGTACGCCCCTCAGAGACGGCAGGCGTGGATGGCCGTGGTCAGGATGGCCCGGGCGCCGATGTCGTACAGGTCGTCCATGATCCGCTGGGCTTCCTTGGCGGGAACCATCGCGCGGACGGCGACCCAGCCCTCGTTGTGCAGCGGGGAGACGGTCGGGGACTCCAGGCCGGGCGTGAGGGCGACGGCCTTCTCCAGCTGCTCGACGCGGCAGTCGTAGTCCATCATCACGTACGTCCGGGCGACCAGGACGCCCTGGAGGCGGCGCAGGAACTGCTGCACCTTGGGGTCGTCGGCGTCCGCGCCGGTGCGGCGGATCACCACGGCCTCGGACTGCATGATCGGCTCGCCCGCGACCTCCAGGCCCGCGTTGCGCAGCGAGGTGCCGGTCTCGACGACGTCGGCGATGACCTGGGCGACGCCGAGCTGAATGGCGGTCTCGACGGCGCCGTCGAGGTGGACGACGGAGGCGTCGATGCCGTGCTCGGCGAGGTGGGCGGCGACGATGCCCTCGTAGGAGGTGGCGATCGTCATGCCGGTCAGGTCGGCGAGGCCGCTGATCGTGCCGGGCTTGGTGGCGTAGCGGAAGGTGGAGCGGGCGAAGCCGAGGGCGAGGATCTCCTCGGCCTCGGCGCCGGAGTCGATGAGCAGGTCCCGGCCGGTGAGGCCGATGTCCAGCTGCCCGGAGGCGACGTAGATCGCGATGTCGCGGGGGCGGAGGTAGAAGAACTCGACCTCGTTCACCGGGTCGACGATCCGCAGTTCCTTGGACTCACGGCGCTGCTGGTAGCCGGCCTCATGCAGCATCTCCGCCGCAGGGCCGGACAGGGAACCCTTGTTGGGGACGGCGATGCGCAGCATGAGGTCGGCTTCCTTTGCGTGGGGTGGGACGGGAACGGGTGCGGCTCAGAGGTGGGCGTAGACGTCGTCGAGGGAGATGCCGCGGGCGACCATCATCACCTGGACGTGGTACAGCAGCTGGGAGATCTCCTCGGCGGCGGCTTCCTTGCCCTCGTACTCGGCGGCCATCCACACCTCGGCGGCCTCTTCGACGACCTTCTTGCCGATGGCGTGTACGCCCTTCTCCACCAGTTCTGCGGTGCGGGAAGTGGCGGGGTCGCCCTGGGCGGCCTTGTGCTGGAGCTCGGTGAAGAGCTCCTCGAACGTCTTCTTGGACATGGTGACGCTCAGCCTATGCCACACCCGGCTTCCGTCAGTGCCAGGGTTCGGATACTGAGCGGAGGGTGGCCGCGGTCGCCACCGCCGCCGTCACCGCCTCGTGCCCCTTGTCCTCGTTGGAACCCTCGATTCCGGCGCGGTCCAGGGCCTGCTCCTCGGTGTCGCAGGTCAGCACGCCGAAGCCGACGGGGACGCCGGTGTCGACGGAGACCTGGGTGAGGCCCTGGGTCACGCCCTGGCACACGTACTCGAAGTGGGGCGTGCCGCCGCGGATGACGACGCCGAGGGCGACGATCGCGTCGTAGCCGCGGCCCGCGAGGACCTTGGCGACGACCGGGAGCTCCCAGCTGCCGGGGACCCGGAGGAGGGTCGGCTCGTCGATGCCGAGGTCGTGCAGGGCGCGCAGGGCGCCGTCGACCAGACCGTTCATCACCTTCTCGTGCCACTGTGCCGCGATGACGGCGACCCGGAGGTCACCCACATTGCGTACGGACAGTTCCGGTGCACCCTTGCCGCTCACGTTGCTCCCTCTGTGCTCTCTTACTGGTTGCCGCAGGCGGGCACGGTGGTCGTGTCCAGCCAGGGCAGGTCGTGGCCCATCCGGTCCCGCTTGGTGCGCAGGTAGCGGAGGTTGTGCTCGCCGGCGCTCACGGGCATCGGCACGCGGGCCTGGACCGCGATGCCGTGACGGACGAGCGCGTCGGTCTTGTCGGGGTTGTTGGTCAGCAGCCGGACGCCGCGCACCCCGAGGTCGGCGAGGATCTGCGCGCCGGCGGCGTAGTCGCGGGCGTCGGCGGGCAGGCCGAGTTCCAGGTTGGCGTCGAGGGTGTCGCGGCCGCGCTCCTGGAGTTCGTAGGCGCGCAGCTTGGACATCAGGCCGATGCCGCGGCCCTCGTGTCCGCGCAGGTAGACCACGACGCCCCGGCCCTCGTCCTGGATGCGGGCGAGGGAGGAGTCGAGCTGGGGGCCGCAGTCGCAGCGGGCCGAGCCGAAGACATCGCCGGTGAGGCATTCGGAGTGGACGCGGACGAGGACGTCCTGGCCGTCGCCGATGTCGCCGTGCACCAGGGCGACGTGCTCGACGCCGTCGACGATGGAGCGGTAGCCGTAGGCCGTGAAGGTGCCGTGGGCGGTGGGCAGCAGGGTCCTGGCCTCGCGGCGGACGGTGGGCTCGCTGCTGCGGCGGTAGGCGATCAGGTCCTCGATGGAGATGATCGTCAGGCCGTGCTTGCGGGCGAAGGGGATCAGCTCGGGCAGGCGCAGCATGGTGCCGTCCTCGCCGGCGATCTCGACGATCGCGCCGGCCGGGCGCAGGCCCGCGAGGCGGGCGAGGTCGACGGCGGCCTCGGTGTGGCCGTTGCGGGTGAGGACGCCGCCGGAGCGGGCGCGCAGCGGGAAGATGTGGCCGGGGCGGACGAAGTCCTCGGGGCCCGAGACGCCGTCGGCGAGCAGCCGGAGGGTGGTGGCGCGGTCGGAGGCGGAGATGCCGGTGCTCACGCCGTGTGCGGCGGAGGCGTCGACGGAGACCGTGAAGGCGGTCTTCATCGACTCGGTGTTGTCCTCGACCATCTGCGGGAGCTTCAGCCGGTCCAGCTCGTCGCCCTCCATGGGGGCGCAGATCAGGCCGCGGCACTCGCTCATCATGAAGGCGACTATCTCGGGGGTGGCCTTCTCTGCGGCGATGACGAGGTCGCCCTCGTTCTCGCGGTCCTCGTCGTCGACGACCACGACGGGGCGGCCGGCCGCGATGTCGGCGATGGCCTGCTCGACGGGGTCGAGTGCGAAGTTCTCGATGTCGTCGGTGCCGTACAGGGTTGTTGCGGCGCTCATGCCGGCGCTCCTTCCAGGGTGGGCTGGGCTGCCGCGCGCGAGCGCAGCCACCAGTCGCGCAGGCCCCACAGGACGAGCGCGCCGTAGATGACGTAGACGAAGCCGGAGAAGGCGTAGCCGTTGGCGAAGTTGAGGGGCACGCCGACGAGGTCGACGAGCAGCCAGGCGAACCAGAACTCGACCATGCCGCGCGCCTGGGCGTACATGGCGACGACGGTGCCGACGAAGATGTAGGCGTCCGGCCAGGGGTCCCAGGACAGGGTCGGGTACGCCTTGAACAGCAGCGCCACCGCGACCGTGCCCGCGGCGGCCGCCGCGGCCATCGCGGCGCGCTCGCGCCAGGTGGCGAACCGGACGGCGATGTGGCCGTCCTCGCCCTGCCCCTTGCCGCGCTGCCACTGCCACCAGCCGTACAGCGCGACGAGCATGACGACCGCCTGCTTGCCGGCGCTGCCGGTGAGGTGGCCGAAGAAGGCGCCGAAGAGGATGAGTCCCGCCAGGAATTGCACGGGCCAGGTCCAGATGGAGCGTCGCCAGCCGAGGGCGAGGGCGGCCAGGCCGAAGAGGTTGCCGACCATGTCGGACCAGAGGATGTGCTGGCCGAAGAGGGCGAACGCCTCGGAGTTCAGCGTGTTCACCGGCCGGCCCCCTGCGCACGGTCGCCGAGCATCCGCTCGACGTACTTGGCGATGACGTCCACTTCGAGGTTGACCGGGTCGCCGGGCTGCTTGTGGCCGAGCGTGGTCAGGTCGAGGGTGGTGGGGATGAGGCTGACGGTGAAGTAGTCGGGGCCGGCGTCGACGACCGTGAGGCTGATGCCGTCGACGGTGATGGAGCCCTTCTCGACCACGTACCGGGTGAGGTCCGCGGGGAGGGAGATCTTCACGATCTCCCAGTGCTCGGAGGGCTTGCGCTCCAGGATCTCGCCGGTGCCGTCCACGTGGCCCTGCACGATGTGCCCGCCGAGGCGTTCGCCGACGGCCATGGGGCGTTCGAGGTTGACGCGGGATCCGGCCTTCAGGGCACCCAGGCTGGAGCGGTTCAGGGTCTCGGCCATGACGTCGGCCGTGAACTCGTCGCCCTCGTGGTCGACGACCGTGAGGCACACGCCGTTCACGGCGATCGAGTCGCCGTGCTTGGCGCCCTGGGTGACGACTGGGCCGCGCAGGCGGAAGCGACAGGCGTCGTCGAGGGTCTCGACGGCGGTGATCTCGCCCAGCTCTTCGACGATTCCGGTGAACACTTCCCGGGTCCTCCTGCCTCTTCGGGCACGGACTCCGGGGCTGTCGATGACGACAGAAGGTACGAGCAGGAACACCGGGGGCGACGCCGGACGGAGCCCGTCGCGAGGACGGACTTCTGGGCGGCGTGCACGGATGCCCGCTCGCCGCGCACTGCCTCCCATCCGGACTTTAACCGTCGGTCCAGGAATTTCACCTGGTCAACCGGCCGCTGGAGGCGACCGGGTCGCGGACTGTAACCGCCGGTTCGGACTTTCACCGACCCCGGAGTGCGCTGCTACTGGTACAGGGCCAGTGTGCCACGCCCGGTGGATGTTCCGAGGGGCGAGGTGTGTGGGCTGCCTCACAGACCGTGTCGCACCCCTTCCCGAGCGCGACCGGCGGCCCAACTCGCGGACGGGGTCGACCTCTTGAGGTCCGGCATTGGCACACACCTATTGACGATGTGGTCTAGTCCTTTCTAGGGTCATCGCCAAGGTCGGCTCAACCCCACTGACCGGCCCGGCGGCGGTGACGACGGCCCTTGCCCGCCGTCGGGCCTTCCCACGCCGCGCGGCTCGAAGAGCTCCTCCTGGGCCTGGTCCCGGGCCGTCAGCAGGGCGCCGCGCAGGACCGCGCCACCGCCCAGGGTGGTGGCGCGCACCTCCGTGGGCAGCGGCGTCATCCGGGCGATCCGGTCCCGCACGCGGGCGGCGAGCTCGACGCCGCCGGCCTGCCCGACCTCCCCGCCGAGCACCACGCAACCGGGGTCCAGGATCGCGACGACCGAGGCGACACCGACGGCCAGACGGTCGGCGAGGGCGTCCAGGAAGGCGCCGGCCGGAGCGGCTCCGCCGAGGGACTCGGCCCCCAGC
>NZ_JAIGQA010000083.1:0-31743 GCF_019733245.1 Streptomyces sp. WAC04114 | reverse complement strand
GCGCTGCGCATCGTGCTGGCCTCGTACGCCTGCGACCCCAGCCGCGGCACCGAGCCGGGCATGGGCTGGGCCTGGGCTGAGGCGCTGGCGCGGCGCGGGCACACGGTCGAGCTGCTGACCCGCCCCCACGGCGGCAACACGGAGCACATCGGCAGGCGCATCGAGGCCCTCGGCGCGGTGGGGCGGCGGATCAGGACCCACGTCGTCCCCGCCCCGCCCCGGCCCTGGTGGGTGGGCGTGCTGCCGGGCTTCCTGCGCAGCCAGGCCCTGGAGTTCGTCCACTACGACGGATGGCAGCGGCGCGCCCTCGCACACGCGCGCGTCAACGGGCTGGACCGCGCCGATCTGGTGCACCACGTCTCGTACGGTTCGCTCGTGGGCGGCAGCGCGCTGCGGCGGCTCGGACCTCCGCTGGTGTTCGGCCCCGTGGGCGGCGGGCAGACCGCGCCGCACAGCCACCGCCGCTGGCTGGGACCCGCCTACTTCCAGGAGATGGTGCGGGAGTTGCTGTGGGTGCGGGGCATGAGCCTGCGTCCGACATGCCGTGCGACGCTCCGGGAGGCGGCTCTGGTCCTGGCCACCAATCGCGACACGGCGCGACGGGCCCGCCGCCTGGGCCGCTCCGACCCCCGACTGGTCCTGAGCGACGGCGTGCCCGACGCGTTGCTACGCGAGCCCCGGCGGGAGCCGCCGGAACGGCGCCGACGCCCCCCGACCGTGCTGTGGGTCGGACGGCTCACCGCCATCAAGGCCCCGGAGCTGGCCCTCAGAGCGTTCGCGCACCTCTCGGCCCGCGTTCCCGACGCCCGTTTCGTGGTACTCGGGGACGGCCCGCTCCGTGCGGACCTGGAGCGGCTCACCGCCCGGCTGGGGCTCACCGGGTCCGTGTCCTTCCGGGGCCGACTGCCCTGGAAGGACACCCTCGCCGCGTACGACGATGCGGACGTGCTGCTCTTCACCAGCCTCCGGGACTCCTTCGGCGTGCAGAACCTCGAAGCGTGGGCGCGCGGGCTGCCCGTGGTGCATCTCGACCACCAGGGAGTGGGGGACTTCTCCGCGCCGGGCTGCGCGGCCCCCGTACCGCTGGGCGACCCCGCGGACCTGCCCCAGCGCCTCGCCGACGCGCTGGCGGGGGTGCTCGCCGACGAGGAGGCCCGCCGCCGCACGGCGGAGGCCGGGCCTCGGTGGGCCAGGCAGCACACCTGGGCCGCGAAGGCCGAGTTCGCCGAGCGGCTGTACGAGGCCGCTCTGGACCGTCGCTGAAGCGCCGGCGGTCCCCGTCGGCGGCGGCCGACGGAACCGCAACCGCAACCGCAACCGCCCACCCACAACCGGAAAGAGCAGCACAGCGCATGCCAGCACAAGAGGAAACCCGTCCCGGTACGGGCACTTCTCCAAGCAACCCGGCGGCCTACCGCGTGGCACTGGTGCACAGCTTCTACTCCTCCCGCCGGCCGAGCGGGGAGAACGCCGCGGTGCTCGACCAGGCGGAGGCGCTGCGCGCCGCCGGGCACGACGTCACCCTGGTCGCCGCCCACACCGACGACCTGGAGACCGAGCGGGGCTACACCCTGCGTGCGGCGGTCCGGGTCGCCACGGGCCGCGGCCGGTCGCCGCTCGCCGACCTCCGCCGGCTCGACCCCGATGTGGTGCACGTGCACAATCTCTTTCCCAACTTCGCCACCGACTGGCTGGACCGCTGGCCGGGTGCGGTGGTCGCCACGCTCCACAACTACCGGCCGGTGTGCGCGGCCGCCACGCTCTTCCGTGACGGGAAGGTGTGCACCGCGTGCCCCGACGGCGACCGGTGGACCGGGCTGCGGCACGGGTGCTACCGCGGCGGCCGCGGAGCGACGCTCCCCCTCGCCTGGGCCGGCCGGCGCGGAACGGCAGCCCACCCCCTGCTGCGGCGCGCCCAGCGGCTGGTGACGCTCTCCGAGCGCAGCCGGGACCTGTACCTGCGGTTCGGCGTGCCGCCGGAAAAGCTGGCCCTGCTGCCCAACTTCGTCGCGCCCGCGAGCCCGGCCGCCCCGGAGGGCCGGACCGCGCCGGCCCCGGGCGCGGGCACGCGCTGGGTGTACGCGGGCCGGCTCAGTGAGGAGAAGGGCATCCTTCCCCTGCTCCGGAGCTGGCCGGAGGGCGAACCCCTCGATGTGATCGGCTCCGGGCCGCTGGAGTCGGTCTGCAGGGAAGCCGCGCCCGGCGGGGTCAGGCTGCTCGGCACGCTCTCGCGCAGGGAGATCGCCGCCCGGCTGCCCCACTACACGGGTCTGGTCTTCCCCAGCGCCTGCCCCGAGTCCGCCACCGCCCTCGTCTGCCAGGAGGCACTGGCGGCAGGAGTGCCCGTGCTCGCCCTGGCCGGATCGGCGGCGGCGGACAGTGTGCGCAGGGACGGTACGGGGTCGGTCTACGGCGGCTCCGACGAACTGCCGTACGCCCTCGCGGCGGCCCGCGAGCGCTTCCCCCTGCTGCGCGAGCGCTGCCGACGGGTGCACGCCGAGCGGTACAGCGCACGGTCCTGGACGGCCGGCATGGAGGCCGTGTACGCACAAGCCCTGTCACGAGCCGGCGTCGCGGAGCGGGCATGCTGACCGCCGAAGGCGCCCGGTTCCGCGTGGTCGTGGTGCAGCCGTACGTCCCGGGCTACCGCACGTCCTTCTTCGACCTTCTGCAGGCCCGCCTGGCGTCCGAGGGCGTGGATCTGGAGGTGCTGCACGGACCGGCGCCCCCGCACCAGGCCGAACGCGGGGACGCCGCATCCTGCGCATGCGCGACCCAGGTCCCCACCCGGCGTCTTCCCGTACCCGGCGGGCGGTCCCTGCTCTGGCGCCGGGTGCAGGGCCGGGCGGCCGGCGCGGACCTCGTCGTACTGGAGCAGGCGCTGCACAACCTGGAGGCGTACCCGCTGTTGCTCCGCTCGGCGGGCCGCCCGGGGCACGCCCCCCGGGTCGCGTTCTGGGGGCACGGCCGGACGTACACCAAGCCGCCGAGCCGTCTGGAAGCCGTTGTGAAGGGCGCGCTGACCCGGCTGGGATCCTGGTTCTTCGCCTACACCGAGGGCGGAGCGGCGCACGTCGCCTCGCGGGGATTCCCCCGCGACCGGATCACCGTGGTGCGCAACTCCGTCGACACCGCGGAACTCGTGGCCGCGCGCGCCCGGGCCGTGCGGCCGGGGACCGCGGAGTTCGCCGAGGCCACCCTGCTGCGGGAGCGGTACGGCCTGAGCGAGGGGCGCACCGCCCTCTATCTCGGCGGGCTGGACACGCCCAAGCGGATCCCGTTCCTTCTGGACTGCGCCGACCGCATCGCTGCCGAACTCCCGGGATTCCGGCTTCTGGTGGCGGGCGACGGCGCCGACCGGCACCTCGTCGACGCCGCCGCGAACCGGCCCGGCAGCCCGGTGGTCGCGATCGGCCACACGGGCGGAGCGGGGACCGCGCCGCTCGGGGCGGTCAGCGACGTCATGCTGATGCCGGGCCGGGTCGGACTCTGCGCGGTGGACTCCTTCGCCCTGCGCACTCCCGTCGTCACCACGGACTGGCCCTGGCATGCCCCCGAGTTCGAGTACCTGGCCGACGGCCGCAATGCGCTGGTCGCGCCGGACGACCCGACGGCCTACGTCGGCGCCGTGACCGCGCTGCTGCGCGACCCCGCACGGCTGGAGGCCCTCCGTACGGCCTGTCGGAGCGATGTCGCGGCGTACACGACGGAGGGCATGGCGGCGCGGTTCGGCGACGGGCTGCTGCAGGCGATGGAACGAGACCAAAGGAATCCGCATGCAGGTACATGAAGCCGGCCTCCTCGGCCGGACCGCCAAGGCCGCGGCGCCCCGGCTGTGCCGGCTGGCGAGCAGCGGGCGGATGCGGCAGGGGACCCGTCTGCTAGAGATCTACTTGGAGATCCTCCAGGGAAGGGGCGCCGGGACCGGCTGGGACCTGCGTGGAGAGATCGTCGCCGCGCGACGCTGCCTCCAGGGCGTCGAGGCCCCCGTGGTCTTCGACGTGGGTGCGAACTACGGCCAGTGGTCGGCCGGGCTACGCTCCGCCCTCGGCACGCGGACCGGCCGCTTCTTCCTGTTCGAACCACAGCCCGCGTGCCAGTCGGCGCTGGCCGGGGCCGGGATCCCCAACCAGGTGGTCATTCCCGCCGCGGTGAGCGACGAGGAGGGCTCCGCGACGATCTTCGCCGACACACCGGGCTCGGGCGTGGCGTCCGTCCACCGCCGCCGTGACTCCTATTTCGGCGATATGACGGCACATCAGGAGAAGGTGCCGGTCACCACCATCGACCGGGAGGTGGAGCGGTGGGGGATCGAGCGGATCGACCTGCTGAAGCTCGACATCGAAGGAGCGGAGTTCCAGGCGCTGCGCGGAGCGGCCGGCAGTCTCGGGGACGGGAAGGTGACGACCATCGCCTTCGAGTTCGGCTCGGCCAACGTCTACTCCCGCACCTTCTTCCGGGACTTCTGGGACCTGCTCTCCCCGCTCGGCTACCGGCTGTGGCGGATCTGCCCCGGCGGGGTCCTGCTGCCCGTGCGGGAGTACACCGAGGAACTCGAGCACTTCCGCGGGGTGAGCAACTACGTGGCGTCGCTCAGAACGCCCGAGCCTCGTACTCGGCGCACACGCGCCGGCCGGAAGCGGGCGGAGCCCGTCGCCGGATGACCCCCGGGTCCGGTGCCGCGGAGAACCGCCGCCCACCGGGTCACTGGTGCCGAGGAGTGAAGCGGTCGGGAAGAACACCAACACTTCGGCGTTGGCCGCGGATCTCCGCGGCCGCTGCCGTACGTTGACCTGCGTGACTGTGCACGACACCTTGCGTAGTGCCCGCGATTCGCTGTTCCGGTTCCCCGGTGTGCAGCGGGCCGTCCGACTCGCCACGATGCGCGGCTGCGTGCCGAACGCCGTATGGAAGCGCCTCCACCCCACCGGCGTATGGACGCTCCGCGCGCCGGACGGCAGTGGGTTCCGCTACGCCAGCGACGCCGACGACATCCTGGCCCGCAGCCTCATCTGGACGAACATGCGCCACTGGGAGGAGACCACCCACCCGGTCTTCTTCGACCTCGCCCGCAACGCCCGGGGGTTCGTGGACATCGGCGCCTTCTCCGGCATCTACACCCTGCTGGCCTGCCGGGCCAACGCGCGCCTGACGGCCGTCGCCGTCGAACCCAATCCGGCCGCGATGCGCAAACTGCGTCGCAACATTGAGGTCAACCGTCTCCAGGACCGGGTCGTCCTCGTCGAGAAGGCGCTGTCCAGCGCCGGCGGCCGGGCGGTCCTCGGGATCCCGGCCGACACCACCGCCGCCTCCCTGCTCGCGGCGGGGCCCTCGAACCACACGGTGGAAGTCGACGTCACCACCGGGGACGACGCGATCGGGGACCTCCCCGTCGATCTGGTGAAGATCGACGTCGAAGGGCTGGAACCCGAGGTGCTGAGCGGCATGAGCCGCACGATCTCGGCCCACCGTCCGACGATCATCGCCGAGTGCCTCGACGGAACCGCCCTGGAGAGGCTGCGCGGGGCCGTTCTCGAACTCGGATACCGGCAGATCCGCCACCTCGGGAGGGAGGGAGTGGTGCCGGCCCCGCCCGGATTCGTGCCACCGCCGCGGTACGCCAACTTCCTCGTGGACTGACGTTCCCGGCCTGTCGAAGACGCCGCAGGAGGCCCGTGGCGACGGTGACCCTGGACGCGAGGAGCACAAGTGAGCGCACCGGTGGTGCTGCACCTCAACAACGAGACCGAGCTGACGCGGCGCAGCCGGTTCACCGGCGCCTTCCGGAGACTGCAGGCCGAAGGACACCTCAGTCATGTACCGGCCGCGCCACGGGCCGAACTGCTCCGCGGTGGGCATCGGGCCGCAGTCGAATCGCTGGAGGCCACGGTCGTCGAGTCCCGACCCGACGTGGTCTTCGTCCAGTCCCCGCACGGATTCCCCTTCTCCGACGGGGAGGTCGCACGGCTGCTGCGGCTGGCCGGCTCGCCTCCCGTGGTGTACCAGGAGGGCGACGCCTGGGGCGGCAACAAACGGCTTCCCCCGTCCAGCCGCTCGTGGCTCCGCGCGGCGGACGCCGTGTTCAGCGTCGCCGGAGGCGCGCAACTGGCCATGCTGCGGCGCATCGCGGGCAAGCCGGTCCGCTACGTGCCGCACACCCTGCCGCTGGACTGCTTTCCCGAACAGGACCAGCCCGCTCCACCGGGCGACGCAGCCGTGTTCGACGTGGTGACGATCGGCAACTGCGTGGTGCGGGCCCGGATCCTCCCCCGTCTGCCGGGCGCAGGCGAGCGGGTACGGGTCGTCCGCGGGCTGGGACGCCTGGGCTGTCGGCTCGGCGTGTTCGGCTCCGGTTGGCACGGTCCGCACGCCCGGGGCCCGGTCCCCTTCGAGCGGCAGATCGCCGTCCTCCATTCCGCGCGGATGAGCGTGGGATGGGACCACTACGGGCGGTACCCCGGGTACTTCTCCGACCGGCTGCCGATCTCCGGGGCCGCGGGCCGCGTCCACGTCGGCCAGGGCCGGCCCGGGATGGAATGGCTGCCCGGTCCTCAGGACGGGCTGCACCTCATGCGCACTCCCCGAGACGCGGTGGACCGCGTGGGGGACCTGCTGCGGGAGGAGCAGCACGAGCTGGACTCTGCAGCGGAGCGACTGCGCCGCTGGGTGCGCTCGCGCCTGACCGATCTGCACTCCGTCCAGTTCATGCTGGGCGCGTTCGTGCCGCTGCCTTCGCCGCCCACCGACCCATGGCAGCGGATCGCGGCCCAGGAGGAACACCGGGGGTGAGGATCGACGGCGGCCCGGCGGGTGGAGCGCGGACGGGGAAAGAGACCGTCCTCCCCGGTGAGGAGCGTCCGCACTCCCACGCGGTGGTCAGCGGGACGTTGTGGAACTACTCGGCGGCCGTCGTGGCGTCCCTCCTCCAGATCGGATACACGGCGTACACCGGACGCGCCGTCAGCGCCGCGGCCTTCGGGGCCTTCGCGTCCGCGCTGTCCATCACCCAGTTGCTGGGCTACTTCGCCAACGCCGGACTCGCCACGACCGTGCTGCGTTCGCGAGAGCTCACGCGCGGACTGCTGGTGGCGACGGTCCGACTGGGCCTGCTCAGCGGACTCGTGTGCTTCGCCCTCGTGCAGGCGACGGCCCCGCTGTGGGCCGAGGTATGGAACGCCCCCGAGACGACGGGGCTGTTGCGCGTGCTGGGCCTCCAGTTCCTGTTTCTTCCGGTGGGAGCGGTGAGCGCCGCCGGCTTGCGGCGGCTGCAGGCCCAGCGGGCCGCGGTCCTGGTCGAGACCGGGGCGCTGGCCGCCGGGCTGCTGACGGGAACCCTGCTCCTGGCGGCGGGTTGGAACCCGCTGGGCCTGGCCGCCACCTCGGTGACCACCCAGCTGGGCATCGCGGTCCTCGCTGGCATGCTGGTCGCCCGGCGCCTGCCGCCGCCGGGCGACCGGACCGGCGGCTGGCCCGGCCGGTACCGCGAACTCGCGGGATCCTCCGGGTTCCTGGCCGGACACCAGCTCGCCCAGTACGTCACGAACACGGTGCCGCTGTGGGCGGCCGGGGCGGTGCTCGGTCCTGTCGCGGCCGGGTACTACTCGCGGTCGACACTGTTCACCGGGTTGCTCCTGACCACGCTCGCGGCCGGCCTGACCCGTGTCACGACCCCCGCCCTCACCAGGGTGCGTGCGCAGGCGCCGGAGCCGTCGCCGGAGGCGCGCCCGCCCGGAGGCCGGGAGGAGCCCGCCGTCCGCCGCGCTGCGACCGACGTCCTGCTCGCAGCCTCCGCGCTGTCCTTTCTGCCGTTCGCGTTCCTCGCCGGGGCCGGGTCCGGGGCGCTGCGACTGCTCCTGGGACCGGGCTGGGACGAAGCGGCCGGACTGGTGCCCCCGCTGTGCCTCTTCTCCGCCGTCGCCGTCGTGTACGCGGTCGGGCTCTCCGTGGACACGGTGTGCGGTTCCCACCGCCGGATGGCGGCCGCACAGGCCGCGGCGGCGGTCGTGACCCTCGCGGGGGCGGTGCTGGCCACCGCCGGAGACAGCCTCACTCTGCTGGCCCTGGCCGCCCTGGCAGGTCAACTGGGCGGTCTCGCAGTTCAGATGTGGAAGTGGCGCGGTCACGGCGTGGTCGAGGCACGTCGTCTGTGGGTCGGCTACGCAGTGCACGCAGCTCTGGGGCTCGCAGCGTACGCTTCGGGAGCCGCGCTGTCCCGGACGGCCGCCGGCCTGCCCTGTCCTGCCGTCCTGCTGGTGCTGCCGGCCGTCGGGCTCGCCGTGGTCCTCTGCCGCCCGCTGCGCACCCGGCTTCCGCTGTACAGGGTGGCTGCCGCCCGTGGCCTGCTCCCTCTCCGGGTACCGGACCTCCGCCGCAGCCGGACCACCCGGCCGCAGGCGCAGTGATCAGGACCCGGGTGCCGCTTCCGGTGGCCCCGGCGGCTCCCGGTCGCGGAGGAACACCAAGTCGCACTGGAGCATCTGGCCGGTCCGGCGATCGGTGAAGCCGGGCACCACCGCCATCAGGGTCAGGCCGTAGCGCCGTTGCGCACTGTCCATCACCTGGTGCAGCAGGGAACCGCCTTCGTACAAGGGGACGCAGGACGCTTCCAGTTGCAGTCCGCAGCAGCGTCGCGCGAGATCCTCGGCCCCCCTCAGTACGGCTTCCTCGTAGCCCTGGACGTCCAGCTTGACGAAGACGCGGTCCCCGGGTTCCGCCAGCTGCGGCCAGAGGTCGTCGAGGCGGTACTGCTCGGCCTCCTGGCGGCCCACGTACCGGGAGTCCGGGCACGCCTCGGCGTGCCGGGACAGCATGGGCAGTACGGAACTGCTCAGTCCGCTGTTTCCGGCCACGTTCAGGGTGACGGAGGTCCGCTCGTCGCCGAGGGCGTACGGGAACACGGACCACAGCGGGTCCGCGGCCGCCCGGCGGCGCAGCGCCTCGAACGGTCCGCGCAGGGGTTCGAAGGACACGATGCGTCCTCGGTACCCGAATCGCCGCAGGTTGTGCCCGTACTGACCGCGGTTCGCCCCCACGTCCAGCACCACGTCGGCGCCGGAATGACGCAGCAGCCGCACCATGCGGTAGTCGTAGGAGCACTCCGGAAACCGGTTCACGTCGAATCCGAAGCGCTGCACGGCCTTGCGGGCCCGGTGAAGAAGAGTCACCCGCCCATTGTGATCGGCTTATGTCAGCTTTGTCACTGATCGCGATGTTTTACACGCTGTGCCTTCACGGGTTCCGGCGGTCTCCGAGGGTGCTGCGCCCTCCTGCTTCATGACGGCGGATCGGCCGAGCGGCTCGGGACGTGGCACGGGTGCCACGGGGGCGGGAGCGTCGGGCGACGGCGTCGGCAGGAGCCCGTCGGCCGACCGGAGCCGCGCCTGCCACAGACAGAAACCGAGCAGCACCGCCTGCTCCGGGAAGGCCGAGTAGGACACGAACAGCACCAGCTGGCCGACCATCACGACACGGAGGGCCAGGGTCGCGGTGCCACCTCGCACGAGCCGTCTCCAGGTCCGGACGTAGACGACGAGCAGCGCCAGCAGCCCCACCAGTCCGAGCCGCAGCATGATGTGCAGGTAGTAGTCGTGCGGGGACACCGTGACGAGGCCGCCCCCGATGAACCGCTCGTAGCCGGACCCGAACGGCGCGCCGATCAGCCATTGGACGAGGGTCCGCGGGGCCTCGAGCAGATCCTGCCAGCCGAGCATCCGCCACGCGAAGGTGCTGCGGGTGCCCTGCGTCTCCTTGAACGAGTCCGTCAGGGAACCGCCGATCGCGCCGAAGGCACCGACGGCGTAAAGCAGCGCCACCAGGCAGAGCGCGAGCGTTCCCGCGCCCGCCGACACGATGCGCTGTCCGCCGCGCGCGGGACGCAGCACCCACCAGGCCAGCCCCATCATCGCGGTGGCCACCCAGACCGTCCGGTGCTGGAGCAGTACCACGAGGACGAGGAACACGAAGGCCGTCAGGTGTCTGCCCTCCACCCGCGGTCCGCTCGCCGTGCCACCGCGGTCCGGCACACCAGCGGCCGGCGGGGCGGACGCACCCGGAGCCAGCAACAGCATCGCGGCCTGGGCCAGGACCAGTGCCGCGGCGGCGGGCACCGGCCGGGAGTCCACCGTCACACCGTCGACGGCGAGATGGGCGTTCGCCGCATGCAGTCCGCGGTCCGCCCAGCCGGCCACACCGAGCAGCGCGTACGCAGCCGCGGTGGCCAGCCAGGCCCGGGGGACGATCCGGCTCAGCGAGGCGCTCAGCGGTGCGGTGGCCAGATACAGGGTGATAGCGAGGAAGTGCCAGAAGTACGTCCGGGAGTCGTTTCCCGCGGCCTGCAGTCCGAAGGCGGCCGCCCCACGGAGGGTGGACCAGGCGGTGAGAACGACCATGGCCAGCAGGGCCGCCACCCCGGCGTGGGACTTGGGGTTGAGGCGGGGCACGCGCACCAGGGCGACGGAGATCGCGCACACGTCCAGGATGTCGGTCGGGTACACGCGAACGCCGATGTCGAGGGCGGCCGTCTGCCCGTCGGCGACGACGACCCAGACTTGGGTGCCCAGCAGCAGGCCGATCGCGATCCCGCAGTGCCGGGCGAAGACCCACAGCAGCAGCCCGACGACCGGAAGCGTCGTGAGCAGCATCAGCAGGGTCTGCGGGTCAACGGGTAGGAGTCGCACCGTGATCCGTTCTGGGGTGTGGGGATGCGCGGGCCGAACCGGTCCCCGCGGCCGGTGGCACGGTCGGTTTTCCCGTCCGGCCGCGGGACCGGTTGCTCAGGGGTCCGCGCGAAGGGACGACTGCCGGTGCCGCGGTACGGATCCCGGCGGGCGCACGCCGGCTCTCAGGACGGTCTTCACATACGGGGAGCAGAAGACCAGAGGGGCCCAGGGGCCGAGATGACGGCGGCAGTACCGCCACCACGGCGCGGGCGGCTGCTCCCGCACCGACACCAGCCTCCGCAGCGCGGTGCGCGCGTCGAGTCCGGGTTCGGCCGAAGTACCCCGCACCGCGCCCGCGTTGTCGTCGCAGGTGCCCACGTGGCCCGGTGCGAGCAGTACGGGGATGCCGGCCCGGCGGGCCCGGAGCCCGTAGTCGTGGTCCCCCATCCGGTGGGGGAAGGCCGGGTCCAGGTCGCCCAGGACCCGCCGGGCGGGGGCCGTGACCAGCACCGCGTTGCCGTTGCAGGTGTCGCACGGCGTGGCGTCCCGGGCGTCGGGTTCCACCCGTTCCAGGACCGGGGGCCGCAGCCGGGACCTGACGAGGCGGTAGCCGCTGTAGGTGGTGCGGGTTCCGTCACCGGAGCGCATGGCGCCGACGGCGACGGCCGGGCGGTCCAGGGGTGCGGCGGCGCGCAGCAGTGCGGCGAGCGCGCCCGGGTCGAGGACCACGTCGTCGTTGAGCCACAGCACATGGGCGGCGGGATCGGCCCGGGTGGCGGCGATCCCGGTACCGGTGCCCCAGTGCACGTCCGCGCCGACCGTCACCACGTCGGTGCCGGGGAAGGCGGCCCGCACCTCGTCGGCCGTGCCGTCGGCACTGCCGGCGTCGACGAGGTGGACGGTGCAGCGGGTGCCGGCCGGAAGGCCGGTCTGGGCGTGTACCGAGGAGATGGCCGCGAGCGTCCGGTCCCGGCGGTTGTGACTGGCCATCAGGACGGCGACGCCGCGCGGAGCGCCCCCGGGCGGAATGCGGTCGGCGAGCACCGGGTCACCGCGCGGCCGGGGCGGGAACGGCGGTCGGCGCGGCCTGGTCTCCCGGCGCGAGGCCGTTCCGGAGGACGTTGAGCTCCGCGTCGACCATCAGGCGGGCCAGCTCGGGTGCGCGGACGGTCGCTCGCCATCCGAGTTGCGACTCCGCCTTGGAGGCGTTGCCGATCAGGTGGTCGACCTCGGTCGGGCGCAGATAGCGCTCGTCGAAGCGCACGTGGTCGCGCCAGTCGAGGCCGACGTGGGCGAAGCACTCGTCGACGAACTCGCGCACGCTGTGGCTGGCTCCCGTGGCGATCACGTAGTCGTCCGGCCGGTCCTGCTGCAGCATCAGCCACATCGCCTCGACGTACTCGGCGGCGTAGCCCCAGTCGCGGCGGGCGTCGAGGTTGCCGAGGTGGACCACGTCCTGCAGGCCGGCCTTGATCCGGGCGGCGGCCACGGCCACCTTCCGGGTCACGAACGTGGGGCCGCGGCGCGGGGACTCGTGGTTGAACAGGATGCCGTTGACGGCGTGGATTCCGTACGCCTCGCGGTAGTTGCGGGTGACCCAGTACGCGTACACCTTCGCAGCCCCGTAGGGCGAGCGGGGATGGAAGGGGGTGGCCTCGTCCTGGGGAGGCGGGGCGGCGCCGAACATCTCCGAGCTGGACGCCTGGTAGAAGCGGCAGGGCAGGCCCGTCCTCCTGATGCTCTCCAGCAGCCGGGTGGTACCCAGCCCTGTCGTGTCCCCGGTGAACTCGGGCTCGTCGAACGACACCCGCACATGGGACTGGGCGGCCAGGTGGTAGACCTCGTCCGGCTGCACCTGCTCCAGCAGGCCCGTCATCCGCGTCCCGTCGGTGAGATCCCCGTAGTGCAGGAAGAGGCGCGCCTCCGGGTCGTGCGGGTCGCGGTAGAGGTGCTCGATGCGTTCGGTGTTGAAGGTGGAGGCGCGGCGGACGATTCCGTGCACCCGGTACCCCTTCTCCAGCAGCAGTTCGGCGAGGTAGGAGCCGTCCTGGCCCGTGATGCCGGTGATGAGTGCCGTTTTGAGGGTCACACGCGCTCCTTGGCTGATGAGGTTTCAAGAGGCGTCGGAAGGCTCCATTGCAGGTGGGTGCAGGTGGGCACCCCCGGCACCGCACCAGTGTAGGGGACAATTACTGCATTTCTTATGCAATGTGGCGTTATGTCGCCTTTCACCCCTTTCGCCGTAAGGTGGGGCACCGCCCCACCCATCACCACCCACCCCTTCACCGGATCCGATCGGGGACGGACACCTTGGACCTTCGCGACTACCTACGAGTCCTCTCTCGCCGCTGGCGCGCCATCACCGTGCTGACGCTGCTCGGCACGGCGGCCGGTGTACTCCTCACCTACACGGCCGTCCCCGAGTACCGGGCCACCGCCAAGCTCTTCGTCTCGCTGCAGGGCAGCACCGACGAGGACACCGCCCAGCTCGCCCAGGGCAACCTCTTCACCCAGGCGCGTGTCCGGTCGTACGCCGAGGTGGCGACGAGCCCCCTGGTGACCGGGCACGTCGTGAAGCAGCTGAAGCTGAAGATGTCGCCGGCCGCGCTGAGCGGCAAGATCAGCGCCACGGCCCAGCCCGACACGGTGCTCCTCCAGCTCACCGTCACCGACACCCGGGCGGCACGGGCGGCGCGGATCAGCAACGCCGTCGCCGAAAGGTTCACCGAGGTGATCCGCGGGCTCGAGCGCCCGGTCGACGCCGAGTCGTCGCCGGTGCGGCTGAGCGTGACCGAGCCGGCCTCCGTGCCCGCCGCGCCCTTCTCGCCGCGGCCGGGCGTGAACATCGCACTCGGGCTCCTGGCCGGTCTGATCCTCGGCGCCGGTTTCGCCCTGGCGAGGGAGACGCTCGACTCGTCGGTACGCACGTCCAAGGCGCTCGCCGACGCCCTGGCCGGATTCGGCGGACCGCCCGTGCTCGGCAGCATCGTGTACGACCCCCAGGCGACCAGCCGGCCGCTGTCGATCCGCGACGACATGCACGGCCTGCGCGCCGAGGGCTTCCGGCGGCTGCGCACCTGTCTGCAGTTCGTGGACGTGGACCGGCCGCCGAAGGTGATCGCGGTGACCAGCCCGCTGTCCGGCGAGGGGAAGACCAGTGTCGCGGTCAACCTCGCCGCCACCCTGGCCGAGACCGGTGCCTCGGTGTGCCTGGTCGACACCGACCTGCGCCGTCCCTCCACCGCCCGCACCCTGGGCGTGATCAGGGACGCCGGGCTCACCACCGCGCTGATCGGCCAGGCCGAGGTGCAGCAACTGCTGCAGTCCGCCGGTTCCTTCTCCGTACTGACCAGCGGCGCGGTGCCGCCGAACCCCACCGAACTGCTGGGCAGCGCCCAGCTGAAGGCCGTACTGCGCGGCCTCGCCGAGAAGTTCGACCACGTCGTGGTGGACACCGCTCCGGTCCTCCCCGTCGCGGACGCCTCCGTGATCGCCTCCGAGGTGGACGGCTACCTCCTGGTCGTACGGGCCTCCCGCACCAGCCGCGACCAGATCGCCGAGGCCCTGCGCTCCCTGCGGCACGTGGGCGCCTCCGTGGTCGGCACGGTCCTGAACATGGCGTCGCCGAAGGAGGACCGTGGCGCCCAGGGGTACGCCTACGAGTACCGGCCGCAGTGCCACAAGGCGGGCCGGTTCGCCCGCCTGGCCAGGGTCCTCCGCCTCCCGCGCCTGGCGCGGATCGCACGGGCGCTGCGGCGCAGGCCGTCCGCCGGCACCGCACCGGCCCTGACTCCGGGCGGCGGGCCGGACGCCCCGCTCACCGCTCCGGTGGCGGTGCTCGCCGACGAACTGCCGCGCCCGGTGGCCGCCGAACGGAGCGTGCAGTCGTGACCGCCGTGGTGACGGAGCCGTACGGGGTCGCCGACCGCCCGCTGGACCGCTCGGCCCGGGTGCTCGTGGCCGGAAGCCGTGGACTGGTCGGCTCGGCCGTCTGGCGGCATCTGGCGCGGGAGGGCTTCACCGACCTGGTGGGGCCCGGGTCCGCGGAACTGGATCTGCGCGAGCGCGGCGAGGTCTTCGACTGGTTCGCCGCCGTCCGTCCGGACGTGGTGGTCCTGGCCGCCGCGCGCGTGGGCGGGATCAAGGCCAACGCCACCCGGCCCGCCGCGTTCATCTCCGACAACCTGCGGATCCAGGTCAATGTGCTGGACGCCGCACAGGCGCACGGGGTCGAGCGGCTGCTGTTCCTGGGATCCAGCTGCATCTACCCCAAGTTCGCCGACCAGCCCATCCGGGAGGAAGCCCTCCTCACCGGCCCGCTGGAGCCGACCAACGACGCCTACGCCATCGCCAAGATCGCCGGCATCCAGCAGGTCCAGGCCGTACGGCGCCAGTACGGACTGCCGTGGATCTGCGCGATGCCGACCAACCTGTACGGCCCCGGGGACAACTTCCACCCGGAGCACTCCCATGTACTGCCGTCGCTGATCCGGCGCTTCCACGAGGCCCGCGGGGAGGGAGCACAGCGGGTCGTGAACTGGGGCTCCGGGGCGCCGCGTCGGGAGTTCCTGCACGTGGACGACCTGGCCCGGGCCTGCCTCCACCTGCTGGAGCACTACGACGCCGACGGCCCGGTCAACGTCGGCACCGGCACGGATCTGACCGTCCGGGAGCTGGCGGAGCTCGTCGCGGACGTCGCAGGGTACCGGGGGAGCGTCGAGTGGGACATGAAACAGCCGGACGGTACTCCGCGCAAGCTCCTTGACGTGTCCCGGCTGACCGCGCTCGGCTGGGCTCCTCGTATCGGTCTGCGGGAAGGGATCGCCCGGACGTACGCCTGGTACGTGGAGAACCTGGAGTCCGGGACGCTGCGGCGCTGACGGTCTGCGCGACGGCCGGAGCCGGGCCGGAGGGGAGTCGCCCCAGGGCTTCCCGTTGGACTGCGTGAGGGGCAGCGGCAGTCCAGCGGGAGCCTTCCCCGTGGAGTCTGCTTCAGGCCGGGGCCGCGAAACGGCCGACAGTGGGTACTCCGACGGCACGGTGACGTGATGCGTCGGGGTATCCGCTGTCGGCCGCCGGTATTGCACAGGCCTCGCGACTGTCCGGTCGGCGGGTGGTCAGTTGTGCTTCCGCCGCCGGGCGGCCATCACCGCACCGGTCCCGAGCGCCAGCAGCGCTGCGGTTCCGCCCACCATGACGAGCGAGCGGTCGTCACCGGTGTCGGCAAGGTGAGGCTTGTGCGGGCGTACGAAGATCTTGGCCTTCAAGGACAGTTTCGACTCCACGCCCTTGAGGCGGAAGATGTGCTTGCCCGGGTCCGTCCACTTGGGGATGGTGACGGTGCCCTCCACCGTGCCGTTCGCGTCGGCGGTGAAGCGGCCCAGCTTGATCGGCTTCGAGAACAGGACTGCGGTTACGCCCTCGTTCGGATCGAACCCGGTCCCTGTGAAGCCGAGGTCGTCACCTGCGACGACGGTGGTGGCGGTGAGGGTCAGGCTCGGAGGGTCGGGTGGATAGGGCTGGGCGTGGGCGGGTTGGGCCCCGATGGCTGGAACTGCGGCCAGGACAGCCGAGGCTGCCGCGGTCGCGAAAGCGGCACGACACTTCGATGACGCCGTCATCGCATTCACGCTCCTCAAGTGGATATAGGCGACGGCATGGTCCGACCCCGAGTACGGTATGTGTATAGATAGCGCTGAATGAGGCTCGTTAGACTTCTTTGGGTGATATGGCGCCCTATGGTGTATGCAGATCACCGGACTGGCCGCCGTTGCCCCGGGTTCGAGGATCGAAATCGCCCGGTATGCGCTAATGGGCTCATCAAGGTGGTCGGTCTGCGGCGACCACTCCGACCCCGTCCGGCATGAACTGCGGCGACACCCGCCCGCGTCGCCCGTCCTGATCTCCACTTCTTCCCTTTTGGAGGGGTGCGTGCCCCCGTTCCGCGTACTCGTGGTCTGCACCGGCAACCTCTACCGCTCTCCGCTTGCCGAGTGCCTGCTCAGGCATCAGCTGCTCGAGCATCGGCACGTGATCGACGTGAGCAGTGCCGGCACCCGGGCCGTCGCGGGTGTGCCCGCGGCGGCTGCTGTCACCTCATTCCTCGCCGCACGCGGCCTGCGGCCCTGCGGGGCGGGCTCCCGCCGGCTGACCGAGGGCATGGTCGAGAATGCGGACCTGGTGCTGGGCGCCGCGCGGGAGCATCGTGAGGCCGCCGTGCGGCTCTCCCCTGTGCGTGCGTTGTCCCGTGCGTTCACCTTCCGTGAGTTCGCCCGGCTGGCGCGGTCCGAGGACGCCGCGGGCATGCTGGATCCGGCCGCACGGTTCGCTGCTCTCGTACGGGGCGCGGCCGCTCGCCGTGGCGCCGTGTCGACCCGTATGGGTGATGTGGACGTGAAAGACCCGCTCGGTGCGCCCCCGCCCCAAGTGCAGCAGTGCCTGGCTCAGATCGAGGAGGCGGTGGAGCGGATCACCGCGCTCGTCCGGACCGGACGGCAGGCGTCGTCGCCGACCGAGAGCCGGGTGACCCCAACTCCTTGACGTGCTCATGGTGTGTCAGTTTCCTGGAAGGTGCGCGGCATGGATGGGAGCGCTCCCACCCGTTCCGGGGCCGCGCCTCCCCGAGAGGAAGCAGCCATGTTCCGCACTCTGCGAAGAGCGCTGTGCGTCGCCGCGGCGCTCGTGTTGCCCCTGGCCGGTACGCAGTCGTCGGCAGTCGCCGACGCCGACGCGCAGGCTGGCGCCGGCTACTGGCACACCAGCGGCCGGCAGATCCTGGACGCGGCCGGACAGCCCGTCCGTATCGCCGGCATCAACTGGTTCGGCTTCGAGACCGCCAACCACGTCGTCCACGGCCTGTGGGCCCGCGACTACAAGAGCATGATCGACCAGATGAAGTCGCTGGGCCACAACACCATTCGCATGCCCTACAGCGACGACATCCTCAAGCCCGGCACCATGCCCGACAGCATCGACACCGACGGCAAGAACACGGACCTGCGGGGGCTGACGTCCCTCCAGGTCCTGGACAGGATCGTCGCCTACGCCGGACAGTCCGGCCTCAAGATCGTCCTGGACCGGCACCGCCCGGACGCGGCGGGCCAGTCGGCCCTCTGGTACACGGCGTCGGTCCCCGAGTCGACGTGGATCACCAACCTCAAGGCCCTGGCGACGCGTTACAAGGGCAACTCCACCGTGATCGGCATCGACCTGCACAACGAACCCCACGACCCGGCCTGCTGGGGCTGCGGCGACACCTCCCGCGACTGGCGTCTGGCCGCCCAGCGCGCGGGCAACGCGGTGCTGTCGGCCAACCCCGAGCTGCTGATCATGGTCGAGGGCGTGCAGTCGCACAACGGCGTGAACGGCTGGTGGGGCGGCAATCTCATGGGCGTGGCCCAGTACCCGGTCCAGCTGGACGTCCCCGACCGGCTGGTGTACTCGGCGCACGACTACGCGACGTCGGTGGCGCAGCAGTCCTGGTTCTCGGACCCGTCCTTCCCCGCCAACATGCCCGGGATCTGGGACAAGTACTGGGGCTACATCTTCAAGCAGAACATCGCCCCGGTGTGGCTCGGCGAGTTCGGTACGACGCTCCAGCCGTCCGTGGACCAGAAGTGGCTGGCCGAGCTGGTGAAGTACCTGCGCTCGACGTCGGCGTACGGCGCCGACAGCTTCCACTGGACGTTCTGGTCCTGGAACCCCAACTCCGGTGACACGGGCGGCATCCTGAAGGACGACTGGCAGACGGTCGACACCGTGAAGGACGGGTACCTGGCGTCCATCAAGGCCCCGGGCTTCGACGCCGGCGGCCCCGGTCCGGGCGGCCCCGGTGACCCGGGGGGCGGGAACGCGACCTGCACCGCCGCCTACACCGTCAGCAGCGACTGGGGCGGCGGCTTCAACGCCGAGGTGAAGGTGACCAACACGGGGAGCGTTCCGCTGAAGTCCTGGAAGGTGACCTGGACCTGGAGCGGATCCCAGAAGGTCACGAGCATGTGGAACGCCTCGCACACCCAGAGCGGCGCGACCGTCACAGCGGTGAACGCGGCGCACAACGGGGGTGTGCCGACGGGCGGTTCGGCGAGCTTCGGCCTGGGCGGCGCGCCCGGGGGCGGGGCCGTGCCGAGTGTGAGTTGCGTGGCTGCGTGAGGGCGGAGTGAGGCGGGGCGGGCGCCCGGTGTTCGCCGGGCGCCCGCGCCCGTCCCGACTGACCGACTGTTCGGGCCGACTGCCCGACTGCCCGTCGCCCTGATCCGACTGTCCGGAATTGCCGGAACACCCCGTTTCCGGGGGCTTCCTGGGAGCGGGCTGTGCCTCGATTTGGTCAAGTCTTGCTGGAATTCGTACATGCGCGGTGCTCTCTTCCGAAACGATGCGGCACGGCCCGCGTCACTCGCGGGCGCGACCCCCCTCACCGTTGCGAGAGAACTCCATGAGAAGAAGCGCAGCCGTACTGTGCGGCGCCACGGTCGTCCTGGCCGGGACACTCACCGCCGTCCCCGCCAACGCCAGCGCGTCGCCATCCGCGACCACTGCCCTGACGACCGCCGCCGCGAAGATCACCTGGAAGAAGTGCGCGACGGACGACACCCCGACGCTCCAGTGCGGGTCGGTCAAGGTGCCGCTCGACTACACCAAGCCGCGAGGGAAGCAGATCACGCTGGCTCTCTCCCGCGTCCCGCACACCGCGTCGAAGTCCCAGGGCCCGCTGCTCGTCAACCCCGGTGGGCCCGGCGGCAGTGGCCTGTCGCTGGCCGAATTCGTCGCGTCCTCCCTGCCCAAGGCCGTCGCCGCCCAGTACGACGTCATCGGCTTCGACCCGCGCGGAGTGGGCAAGAGCCAGCCCGCCCTGGACTGCAAGCCGGGCCACTTCGACCCCGTGCGCCCCGACTCCGTGCCGAGCACCCCGGCGCTGGAGAAGGCCAACCTCGACCGTGCCAAGGCCTTCGCCAAGGCCTGCGGCGCCAAGTACGCGGACGTCCTGCCGTACATCGACACGGTCAGTGCCGTGAAGGACATGGACTCGATCCGCAAGGGCCTCGGCGCGTCGAAGATCAACTACTTCGGCTACTCGTACGGCACCTACCTCGGCGCCGTCTACGCCAAGCTGTTCCCCGAGCGCGTGCGCCGCCTGGTGCTGGACTCCATCGTCGACCCGACCGGCGTCTGGTACGACGACAACATCCAGCAGGACTACGCCTTCGACAAGCGCCACAAGGCCCTGATGACGTGGATCGCCAAGCACGACTCCACGTACAAGCTCGGCACGAACCCGAAGAAGATCGAGGCCAAGTGGTACGCCATGCGGGCGGCCCTGGCCAAGAAGCCGGCCGGCGGCACGGTGGGCGCCTCCGAGCTGGAGGACATCTTCATACCCGGCGGCTACAACAACGCCTACTGGCCCACGCTCGCCCGGACGTTCGCGGCGTACGTCAACGACCACGACACCGCGGCGCTGGTCAAGGCCTACGACAACATCGCGGCGATCGACGCCTCCGGCGACAACGGTTACAGCGTCTACACCGCGGTGCAGTGCCGTGACGCGTCCTGGCCGCGCGACTGGAAGCAGTGGCGCAAGGACAACTGGGCGGTCTACGAGAAGGCGCCGTTCATGGCGTGGAACAACGCCTGGTACAACGCGCCGTGCGCGTTCTGGCCGACGAAGACGCTGAAGCCGGTGAACGTCGCCAACAGCAAGCTCCCGCCGGTGCTGCTGTTCCAGGCGACGGACGACGCGGCCACGCCCTACCAGGGCGGTGTGACCATGCACCGGCTGCTGAAGGGCTCCAGCCTGGTGGTCGAGCAGGGTGGCGGCAACCACGGCATCACGCTGAGCGGCAACGCCTGTCTCGACAAGCACCTCGCGACGTACCTCACCAACGGCAAGGTCCCGCACGGCAGCGGTGTGGCCGACGCGGTGTGCAAGAAGAACCCCGACCCCAAGCCGCAGCCGGCGGCGCAGAAGGCGGCGGCCGCGACGCAGTCGGCCGTCGCGGCGGTCGGTGACAGCCTGCGCGGGATCCTGGGGCCCGGGCGCTGAGCGCCTCGGTGACCCGGACCTGACGGAACGACAGGGGGCGTCCGGTGAAACTCGCCGGGCGCCCCTAGGCTGTCCGGTCATGGGGGAGCACATGAACGACGACATGGTGGATGTCCCGGCGGGGTCCGTCACACTGTCCGACCGCCGGACCGAGCGCAGTTGGGCGGTCGAGGTCGCGTCGTTCCGGATGTCGGCCGTGCCGGTCACCCAGGCCTGGTACGCGGAGGTCACCGGCGAGCACCCGAGCACGGCCCGGGGCGGGCGGCTGCCCGTCGAGGGCGTGTCCTGGTGGGACGCGATCCGGTTCTGCAACGCCCTGTCCGGGCGCGAGGGCCTGACCCCCGCGTACGAGGTGCGGCCCGGCAGCGAGAGCGCCGACTGGGACACCTCCGCCGACGGCTACCGGCTGCCCACCGAGGCCGAGTGGGAACACGCCTGCCGCGCCGGCGGCACCGGCCCCCGCTACGGCCCGCTCGACGAGATCGCCTGGTACCGCGGCAACGCGGACGACCGCGTGCACCCCGTGGGCGGCCTGCAGCCCAACGCCTGGGGCCTGTACGACATGCTGGGCAACGTCTGGGACTGGTGCTGGGACCTCTACGATCCCGAGGTCTACGGCACGTACCGGGTGCTGCGCGGCGGCGGCTGGTCCGACGAGCACTGGAGCTGCCGCGCCTCGGTGCGCCGCCGGAGCCATCCGACGTTCCGGATCGACGACGTGGGGTTCCGGGTGGCGCGCTCGGCCCCGGGCGAGGAGTAGCTCGCAGGCCGCCGTGCCCACGACGCCGGGGGAGAGGACAGGTGTCGCAGGGGCGCGGCCGCCTGAGCACGAGCGAGGGGCGCCCCGCACGAGCGGGGCGCCCCTCGGTCACGTACGCGAGAAGATCAGAGCTTCTCGATCACGTAGTCGATGCACTTCGTGAGGGCCTCGATGTCCGCCGGGTCGATCGCCGGGAACATCGCGACGCGCAGCTGGTTGCGGCCGAGCTTGCGGTAGGGCTCGGTGTCGACGATGCCGTTGGCGCGCAGCACCTTGGCGACGGCGGCGGCGTCGACCTCGTCCGTGAAGTCGATCGTGCCGATGACCTGCGAGCGCTTGGCCGGGTCGGTGACGAACGGGTTGGCGTACTTGATGTCCTCGGCCCAGCCGTACAGCGTGCGGGCGGAGGTCGCCGTGCGCCGGACCGACCAGTCCAGGCCGCCCTGGCCGTTGATCCACTCCAGCTGCTGGTTCAGCAGGAAGAGGGTGGCCAGCGCCGGGGTGTTGTACGTCTGGTTCTTGCGGGAGTTGTCGATCGCCGTCGGCAGCGAGAAGAACTCCGGGACGTGGCGGCCGGACGCGTGGATGCGCTCCGCGCGCTCGATCGCGGCCGGGGAGAAGACGCCGATCCACAGGCCGCCGTCGGAGGCGAAGGACTTCTGCGGGGCGAAGTAGTAGACGTCGGTCTCGCTGACGTCGACGGGCAGGCCGCCGGCGCCGGAGGTGGCGTCCACGAGGACCAGGGCGCCCTCGTCGGCACCGGCCACGCGCTTGATCGGCATGGCGACACCGGTCGAGGTCTCGTTGTGGGTGAACGCGTAGACGTCCACGCCCGCCTGGGCGACCGCCTCGGGGTGGGTGCCCGGGTCCGAGGCGATGACGTCCGGCTCGGCCAGCCAGGGGGCCAGCTTGGCGGCCTTGGCGAACTTCGAGGAGAACTCACCGAAGTTCAGGTGCTGCGACTTGTTCTCGATCAGGCCGTGCGTCGCGACGTCCCAGAACGCGGTCGAGCCGCCGTTGCCGAGGATCACCTCGTAGCCGTCGGGGAGCTGGAACAGCTCACTGATGCCCTCGCGCACCTGGCCGACCAGGTTCTTGACGGGAGCCTGACGGTGGGAGGTGCCCATGAGAGAGGTGCCGGTCGCGGCCAGCGCGTCCAGCGCTTCCGTCCGCACCTTGGAGGGGCCCGCGCCGAAACGTCCGTCGGCGGGCTTGATGTCAGCGGGAATCCGGATCTCAGCCACGGAGGGGAGCGTAGCCCCTTCCGGAAACGTGGGCGAAACGTCGTCCGTCGGGTGAGACGGGATGTGGACGGGTCAGCACGCGGCCGGGCCGGGCCAGACGGCCGAGGCGTCGTCGCGGTGCGGGTCCGGCAGCCGGAGGGGGCGCACGGCGACGGGCCGGACCCCGTCCTCGTCGGTGGCCGTCCAGGGGCCGGGGCGGCCGGAGTAGCACAGGGTGGTGAGGGCGAAGACGCCGTCGGCGTAGACCTCGACGTACTCCCCGACGGTGAGGATGCGCAACGCGGCGGCGTGTTCCGGCAGGAGGGTCTCGCCGAGCGGGGTGCCGTCGGGGCCGGTGACCCGGAGGTTCTTGCCGTCGCAGCCGACGGTGAGCGCGGGCCGGTCCCCGTCGGAGACATGCGTGCGCAGGGTGACTTCGGTGCGGCCCGCGAGGCCGACGTCACCGACCGCGTGCAGCGGGGCGTCGTATGTCTCCTCGCCGAGCCAGGGGTCCAGGCCGGGCCACCACTCCAGACGGGGAGCCGCGTCCCGTGGAACGACGAGGGACTTGGGCTGGGCGAGCATGCCGCGGCAGCGTTCACCCGTGTCCGTCAGGCCGACGCGGCGCGGGGTGGTGTGCAGCACGACGCGGGAGCCGTCGGGGGCGGTGACGACGCGCGGGGCGTACGCGCCCGTCGGGCCGAGCGGGCCGCGGCGGGTCCACGGGCCGCGCAGGCGCGGAGCGGTCCACGCCTCGAAGCCCCGGGTGGCGCCGATGGAGCCGAGCAGCAGCCAGCCGCCGTCGTCGAGGCGTTCCAGGACGGGGCACTCCAGCTCGTCGACGTCACCGGGGGAGACGAGCGGCGGGTGGACGGTCCAGTGCTCCAGGTCGTCGGAGGTCGCCCAGGCCACGCACCCGCTGACCTCGACGGGCAGGGAGGCGTCGGCGGCGCAGACCAGCATGACCCAGCCGTCGGACTCGTCGTCGCGTACGACGAAGGGGTCGCGCCAGCCCATGCGGTCGCCCGTGCGGTACCAGCGCCCGTCCGCCTCGACGACCGGTCCGGTGCCGTGGCGGCGCCAGCCGGTGCCGTCGGCGCGGTCGGAACGGGCCAGGCCGACCGACTGCACGGGCCAGCCGCCAGGGGTGACCCCGGAGACGGCCGTGTAGAGCATCGCCATGCCGGTGCCCTGTGGGAAGGCGTGCATGGTCCACACCGCCTGCTGGTCGAAACGGCCGGGCAGGCCGTTGCCGAAGGCCGTGCCCTGCGGTTCCCAGCGGACCAGATCTGCGGAGGTGGCCCGCCCGTAGGACGTCTCCATGCGCAGGTGGTCGAACTCGTTCGTCCACGGGCCCTGGAGGTGCAGCACGGTGTAGGTGCCGTCCGCGTGGCGCAGAAGGTCGAAGTCGTTCACGCAGAGGCCGGGCGGCGCGTATCGCATGGACAGGTCCTGTCTGCCGACAGCGGCACTCAAACGCGTGCGCTGTGCTCTTGCTGGTGGGAGTTCCTCTGAGAGTCAGCCGAAGTAAATCCGAACGCAAACGCTTGCGCAACCACAGGTGCGGGTTTACGGTCTCGTCACTCCCTCACACGCCGATGTGTTCCGGACGACCCCGAGCAGACGGCGTGCCCCCCGATCCAGGAGCGTTCCGTGACGGTCAGCATCACCGATGTCGCCGAGGCCACCGGAGTCTCGGCGTCCACCGTGTCCCGCGCCCTGCGCGGTCGTCCCGGAGTGTCGGAGGAGATGCGGGCCCGGATCGTCGCGGCCGCCGCCGACCTCGGCTACACCGCCTCGCGCTCGGCCTCCAGCCTGGCCAGCGGACGCACCCACACCATCGGCGTCGTCGTCCCGTACGTCGGCCGCTGGTTCTTCGGCACCGTGCTGGACGCCGCCGAGAAGGTCTTCAGCGCCGCCGGCTACGACGTCCTGCTCTACAACCTCGGCTCACCCGAGGCCCGCAAGCGCTTCTTCACCAACCTGCCGATCCGCAAGCGGGTCGACGCCGTGCTGTCCCTGCTGATCCCCGACCCGGAGGAGGCCGCCGCCCTGCGGTCCCTGGACGTGCCGCTGGCGACCACGGTCGGTGGCGCCCGGCCCGGCTTCACGGTGGTCGGCATCGACGACCGGGGCGGCGCGGAGAGCGCCGTACGGCACCTGGTGAACCTCGGGCACCGGCGGATCGGCATGATCTCCGGCGCCAGCGAGCCGCTGCACTGGACCACGCCCCTCGACCGTCGGCAGGGCTACCTGGACGTGCTGGCCGACGCCGGGATCGAGCCCGACCCCGCCCTGGAGGCGGACGGCGGTTACACGGTCGAGGGCGGCGAGCGGGCCATGACCGAGCTGCTGGCGCTGCGCCACCCGCCGACCGCCGTGTTCGCCCAGTCCGACGAGATGGCGATGGGCGCCCTGCGCGCCCTGCGCCGGCACCGGCTGCGGGTCCCGGAGGACGTGTCCGTGGTCGGCTTCGACGATCACGAGCTGTCCGAGGTGGTCGGGCTGACCACCGTGGCCCAGCCGGTCGCGGCCCAGGGCCGGGAGGCGGCCCGGCTGCTGCTCGCACAGCTCGACGAACCGGAGGCCGGGCCGCCGCGCCCCGTCGAGATGCCCATCCGCTTCATCCTCCGCGAGACCACCGCCCCGCCGTACACCGGCCGTCGGCGGTAGCTCCGGCCCCCTCCCCGCCCCCCTCAGCTCCCTCTCTCCACCGTTCGCGCACCCACCGCACACCCGCTCGGAGGCACCACCATGATCACCGGCCACGGAAGACACCGTCGTACGGGCCTGACCGCCCTCGCCCTGCTGCCGCTGGCCGCGCTGGCCGCCTGTGGCGGCGGGGGCGGCGGCAGCGACACCTCCGCCGAAAAAGGCAGCGGCAAGGGCACCATCAGCGTCTGGGCCCACCAGGGCCAGGCGAGCGAGGCGACCGCGCTGCAGAACGCGGTGAAGTCCTTCAACTCCTCGCAGAGCGAGGTCAAGGCCGAGCTGAAGCTCATACCGGAGAAGGACTACACGAAGACGATCACCGCCACCGACGCCTCCGAACTGCCGGACGTGCTGGAGTTCGACGGCCCGACGATGGCCAACTTCGTCTACAACAGCAAGCTCGCCCCGCTCGACGGCCACGTCTCCGTCAAGACTCTCGGCAACGCCACGGACGCGATCAAGGCGCAGGGTGAGATCGACGGCAAGCACTACGGCCTGGGCATGTTCGACGCCGGTCTCGGTCTGTACGCCAACAAGAAGCTGCTCGACGCGGCCGGCGTGACGTACCCCAAGAGCGTGGACGACGCCTGGACGGCCGAGGAGTTCGGCAAGGCCCTCAAGGCGCTGAAGGGCAAGGACTCCGACGGCAGGGTCCTCGACATCTCGGAGCAGTACGGCCTGGCATCCGAGTGGGGCACCTTCGGCTTCTCCCCGATCGTGTGGTCCGCGGGCGGCGGCCTGCTGAAGGACGGCAAGGCCGAGGGCGCCCTCGACAGCCCGAAGACCGTCTCCGCGATGAAGACCTTCCAGTCCTGGAAGCCCTACGTCGACCCCAACACCGACGGCAACGCCTTCGCCAACGGCAAGGTGGCGCTGAGCTGGGTCGGCCACTGGAACTACCCCGCCTACAGCGAGGCCCTCGGCGACGACCTCGCCGTGCTGCCGCTGCCCGACTTCGGCAACGGCCCCAAGACCGGCCAGGGTTCATGGGCGTGGGGCATCGGCGCCGACAGCAAGAACGGCAAGGCGGCCGGCACGTTCCTGGACTACCTGCTCAACGACACCAACGTCGGCGCCATGACGAAGGCCAACGGCGCGGTGCCCGCCACCAAGTCGGCCCTCGCCCGGAGCGAGCTGTACAAGAAGGGCGGCCCGCTCCAGCTCTTCGCCGACCAGCTGGCCAGGCCTTGCGGCGACAGCGACATCAACGCCTCCTGTGTCGCCGTCACCCGCCCGGTGACCGCCGGATACCCCACGGTTACCGCCAAGTTCAACACGGCCCTGAACTCGATCTATGGCGGCGCCGACCCCGAGGAAGCCCTGCGCAAGGCCGCCCGCGCCATCGACCGGGACTTCACCGACAACGCCGGCTACGAGATCCCGTAACCCGCAGGACGCATCGGCCCGGGCGGGCCGCCCGTGACGTGGTGATGCAGCCATGGATCGACGCGCCCGCCCCGCCGGGAAGAGGACCCCTCCCGTGAAAACCGTGGAATCCGCGCAGGCCGCGGGCCCAGACCGGGCGCAGGCCGTCTCGTCCGCATCCGCCAGGAAGCCCCCGCGTCCCGCGCGCGGCAACCGTGACCGGCTGCACGGGCTGCTGATGTCCGCCCCGGCCGTGGTCGGGCTGATCGCCTTCGTCGGCATCCCGTTCGGCTACGCCGTGGTGCTCTCCTTCTACAACGTCCGCCTCGGCTCGCCGCTGGAGCCCACGTTCTTCGGCGTGGAGCACTACCGGCGGCTGTTCACCGACCCCGACCTGTCCGGCCCGTTCCTGCGGGCGCTGCTGAACAACCTGACCTTCGCCGTCCTCGTCGTACCGCTCCAGACGGGGCTGGCGCTGGCGCTGGCGATCCTGCTCAACCGCAAACTGAAGGCGATCGGCGTGTTCCGGTCCTTCTTCTTCATGCCGGTGGTCTTCCCGATGGCGCTGGTCGCCGTGATCTGGCGGCTGATCCTCGCCCGCAGCGAGCAGGGCATGCTCAACTCCCTGCTGGACACGGTGAGTCTCGGCAACTGGGGCGCCTTCGACTGGCTCGGCGACGGCCTCACGGCGATGGGCTCGATCATCGTGCTGTCGGTGTGGCAGGGCGTCGGCTTCCAGATGGTCATCCTGCTGGCCGGCCTCCAGCAGATCCCGGGCGAGCTCTACGAGGCCTCCCAGCTGGACCGGGCCTCCCGCTGGCAGCAGTTCCGGCACGTCACCCTGCCCGGCATCCGCGGCACCCTCGTCTTCGTCGCGATGCTGACCTCGGTGCTGTCCTTCCGGGTCTTCGACCAGGTGTACATCCTCATCCGCGGCGGCGGCCTGGACGAGGACGCCACCCGCACGGTGATGTACCAGGCCGTCACCACCGCCTTCGACCAGAACAACATCGGCCAGGCCTCGGCCGTCACGGTGGTGTTCTTCCTGATCGTCGTCGCCCTGACCATCGTCCAGCGCCGCGTCGTCCGGCCCGACAACGAGGACTGACCCACCCATGGCCATGACCCGCACGCCCGTGCGCCGCGTCCTCGACTACACCGTCCTGAGCGTCCTGGCGTTCGTCTTCGCCCTCCCCGCGCTCTACCTCTTCCTCGGCAGCCTCAAGCCGTCCGACGAGGTCCTGAACGGCCTGTCCGGCTTCCTGCCCACCCACCTGTCCTTCGACAACTACACCGCCGTCCTCGACAGCCTGAACTCCGACAGCACCGGCTACTTCTGGCAGTTCATGGGCGTGTCGGTGCTGCTGTCGTTCGTGGTGGTGACGGGCGGGCTGATCGTCAACTCGATGGCGGCCTACGGGCTGACAAGACTGAAGTGGCGTGGGCAGAACGCGGTGTTCACCCTGGTCCTGCTGCTGATGCTGATCCCGTTCGAGTCGGTGGCGGTGCCGCTGTTCTACATGTTCAACGGCCAGCGCAACACCCTGTTCATCCAGGCGCTGCCGTTCGTCGCCAACGCCTTCGCGGTGTACCAGTTCCACACGTTCTTCAAGAAGATCCCGACGACCATCGAGGAGGCGGCCCGGCTGGACGGCGCGGGTCCCTGGCGCACCTTCTTCGCGATCATCGTGCCGATGTCCAGGCCGGTGTTCGCCTCGGTCGCGATCCTCACCTTCCTCATCCAGTGGGGCTCGTTCCTGTGGCCGGTGCTGATGGTGTCCGACCCGTCGGTGCGCCCCCTGCCGCTGGAGATGAGCGTCTTCCAGGGCCAGCAGCCGCCGGACTGGGGCCAGATCCTCGCCTTCGGAGTGCTGCTGGTGCTGCCTGTGCTGATCGTTTTCGCGTTCTTCCAGCGCTGGTTCGTCGAGGGCGTGGCGAGCTCCGCCGTCAAGGGCTGAGCCCGGCCGTCGCCCTCACCGTCAGCGGCCGGATGCATCCTGGACGCATGACGGATCTCGAAGCACAGCTGCGTGCCGTCGTCCGGGGCGAGGTCGGGTTCGACGTCACGTCCCGGGCGCTGACGACCATGGATGCGTCCAACTACCGGCGGGTCCCGGCGGGCGTGGTCGCTCCGCGTGACGCCGACGACGTCGCGGCGGTGCTCGCGGTCTGCCGGGAGCACGGCGTGCCCGTCGTCGCCCGCGGCGGCGGCACCTCCATCGCCGGGCAGGCCACCGGCACCGGTGTCGTCCTGGACTTCACCCGGCACATGAACCGGCTGGTCGCCCTCGACCCCGAGGCGCGGACGGCCGTGGTGCAGCCGGGGCTGGTGCTGGACCGGCTCCAGGAGGCCGCCGCCCCGCACGGGCTGCGCTTCGGCCCCGACCCCTCCACCCACAGCCGCTGCACGCTCGGCGGCATGATCGGCAACAACTCGTGCGGCTCGCACTCGGTGGCCTGGGGCACGACCGCGGACAGCGTGCGGGAACTGGACGTCGTCAGCGCCCGGGGCGGGCGGCTGCGGCTCGGGCGGGACTGGGCCGGGGCCCCGGACGGGCTGCGGGAGCTGGCCGAGGGGGAACTGGCCCGGCTGCGCACCGGCTTCCCGGAGCTGCCCCGCCGCATCTCCGGGTACGCGCTGGACGCCCTGCTGCCGGAGAACGGCGCCGACGTGGCCCGCTCCTTCTGCGGCTCCGAGGGCACGCTCGGCGTCCTGACGGAGGCCGTCGTACGCCTCGTCGAGGCGCCACGAGCGCGTGCGCTGGCCGTGCTGGCGTACGCCGACGAGAGCGCGGCGGCCGAGGCCGCGGCCGGGCTGCTGCCGTTCGGGCCGCTCACGGTGGAGGGCATGGCGGCGGACCTGGTGCCGTCCACGGCCGAACTGCCGCGGGGCGGGGCCTGGCTGTTCGTCGAGACCGGCGGGGAGTCGGCGGGCGAGGCACGCGCGCGTGCCGAGGCGATCGTGCGGGCCGCCGACGTCCTGGACGCGCTCGTGGTCACCGACCCGGCCGGGCAGCGCACGCTCTGGCGGATCCGGGAGGACGCGAGCGGTACGGCGACGCGCATGCCGGACGGCACGGAGGCGTGGCCGGGCTGGGAGGACTGCGCGGTGCCGCCCGCCCGGCTCGGGGCGTATCTGCGGGACTTCCGGGCGCTGATGGCGGCGCACGGGCTGCGCGGCACGCCGTACGGGCACTTCGGGGACGGCTGCATCCACGTCCGTATCGACTTCGATCTGCTGTCGGCGCCCGGCGTCGCCCGCTTCCGCCGCTTCTCGGAGGAGCTCGCGGAGCTGGTGGTGGCGCACGGCGGGTCGCTGTCCGGGGAGCACGGCGACGGGCAGGCGCGGGCGGAACTGCTGCCGCGGATGTACGGCGCCGAGATGGTCGGCCTGTTCGAGCGGGTCAAGGGCGTGTGGGATCCGGACGACCTGCTCAACCCCGGCATGCTCGTCCGCCCCGCGCCCCTGGACAGCGGCCTGCGCTTTTCCGTCCTGCCCCGCGAGCCGGTCGACGTGGCCTTCGGCTACCCCGCCGACGGCGGTGACTTCTCGGCGGCGGTGCGGCGCTGCGTGGGCGTCGCCAAGTGCCGTACACCCTCGGTGTCCGGCTCGGGTGTCATGTGCCCGTCCTTCCGGGCGACGGGCGCGGAGGAGCATTCCACGCGCGGGCGGGCCCGGCTGCTGCACGAGATGCTCGCCGGTGAGGTGGTGACGGACGGCTGGCGCTCGGAGGAGGTCCGGGACGCGCTGGACCTGTGCCTGTCCTGCAAGGGCTGCCGGTCGGACTGCCCGGTCGGGGTCGACATGGCCACGTACAAGGCGGAGTTCCTGCACCAGCACTACGCCGGCCGCCGCCGGCCCGCCGCGCACCACGCCCTGGGGCGGTTGCCGGTCTGGCTCCGCGCGGTGTCCCGCACGCGCACGGCACGGGTGGTCAACGCGTTGTCCGCGATACCGCCCCTGGCCTGGGCCGCGAAGCGCCTGGGCGGCCTCGCGCCCGAGCGGGAGATTCCGCGGGTGGCGACGCGGACGTTCAGCGGGTGGTGGGAGCGGCGGCCCGCGCGGCGCCCGGATGCGCGGGGCGAGGTGGTCGTCCTGTGGCCCGACACCTTCACCGAGCACCTCTCGCCGGCCGTGGGGCAGGCGGCCGTGCGGGTGCTGGAGGCGGCCGGGCTGCGGGTGGCGTTGCCGCCGACGCTGCGGCTGGAGAAGCCGCCGGTGGGCGACGGCAGGACGGTCGCCCTCGACCCGCTGTCCCTGCTGCGTGGCCGGGGCCGGGTCTGCTGCGGGCTGACGTACGTGTCGACGGGGCAGCTGGACCGGGCCCGGACCGTCATGCGCCGCACGCTCGACCTGATGGAACCGGTCCTGGAGACCGACGCCCCGGTCGTCGTCCTGGAGCCGAGCTGCGCCGCGGCCCTGCGCACGGACGTCCCCGAGCTGCTGCACGACGACCCGCGCGCGGCCCGGCTCGCCGCGAAGGTCCTCACCTTCGCGGAGACGCTGGAGCGCCACGCACCCGGCTGGACGCCGCCCCGCGTCGACCGCCCGGTGGCCGGGCAGACCCACTGCCACCAGCACGCGGTGCTCGGCGACGCCGCCGACCGCCGGCTGCGGGACGCGGCCCGGCTCACCGGCGAACTGAGCGGCGGCTGCTGCGGCCTCGCGGGAAACTTCGGCTTCGAGAAGGGCCACTACGAGGTGTCCGCCGCCTGCGCGGAGGAGCAGCTCCTGCCCTCCGTACGGGACGCCCCGGACGGCACGGTGGTCCTGGCGGACGGCTACTCCTGCCGCACCCAGCTGGAGCAGCTGGCGGGCGTACGGGGCAGGCACCTGGCGGAGGTACTGGCCGAGGCCCTGGACGGAGGGCCCGGGCACGACGGGGGGTGAGGCGTGGGGATACGGGTCGGGCGCGACCGGGGTGAGGCGTGAGGCCACGGGTCGGGCGCGACGGGGGGCATCGGCGACGGGTCGGGCACGAC
>NZ_JAIGQA010000082.1:0-31903 GCF_019733245.1 Streptomyces sp. WAC04114 | reverse complement strand
GCGCCACCACCAGACCGGCACCCCACAACAACGGCCAGAACAACTCCCACACCGACACATCGAAACCAAACGGCGTCTTCAACAGAACACGGTCATCACCCCCCAGACCGAACCGCTCCTGCATCCAGACCAACCGGTTCACCACACCCGCATGCGAAACGACCACACCCTTCGGCCGCCCCGTCGAACCCGACGTGAAAATCACATACGCCGGATGCCCCGGCAGCAAAAGGTCCACGTCCACGGCATCCGCCGACAACCCCGCCAGCTCCGCCAGCGTCTCCGGCGCATCCACCAACACGGCCGTGCCCTCGGGCAGGCATCCGGCCGAAACCTGCGACGCCAGAACCACCACAGGCGCCGCGTCCTCGATCATCGCGCCGAGCCGGCCCGCCGGGTACTCGGGGTCCAGCGGCACATAGGCACCCCCGGCCTTCAACACCGCCAGCACCGCCACCACCAGATCGGCGCCACGCTCCAGGCACACACCCACCAACGACTCCGGACCCACACCCCGCGACATCAACAGCCGGGCCAGCCGGTTCGCCCGCGCGTCCAGCTCGCGATACGACACCTCGACACCCTCGGCCACCACCGCCACCGCATCCGGCGTCCGCGCCACCTGCCCCGCAAACAACTCCGGCAGCGTCGCGGGAACCACCTCGACGGCCGTGTCGTTCCACCCCGACACCACCCGAAGACGCTCCTCCGCGTCCAGGAGGTCGGCCCGGGCGAGGCGGTCGGTGGGTGCGGCGGTGGCGAGCCAGGTCAGGGCGTTCAGGTAGTGGCGGGTGACGTGGGCCGGCGACTCGACGTCGGGTGCGTCCGGGTTGACGTCGACGTTCAGCTGGAGACCGGAGCGGGCGTACACGTCGATGCGTATGCCGTCGACCGGGCCGGTGGAGAGGTTGTGGGCGGTGGCGGTGAGACCGCCGAAGCGCAGGTTGTAGTCGAACGGCATCACGTTGATGTGGAGCAGTCCGAGGTCACCGTGGACGGCGCCCAGGTCTCGCAGCATGTCCTCGTGCCGGTACCGCTGATGGCGCAGTGCGTCGCGGACCACTTCGGAGGTCTGCCGTACTGCGTCGGCGACGGTGGCCCGGGGCTCGATGCGGAGCCGGATGGGCACGATGTTCGAGGTCATACCCGGGATGGCGGCCTGGCGGGGGCCGGAGCGGGCGCGTACGGGCAGGCCGAGGACGACGTCCTGTTCTCCCGTGACGCGGTGCTGGTAGAGGGCGGCCGCCGTGATCATCAGGGTGGCGGGGCTGGTCCGGAGAGCGCGGGCTGCCGCCTTGAGGCGTGAGGTGTCCGGGGCGCCCAGGCCGTCGGAGTGACGCTCGGGCGCACGCTGGGCGCGCAGGCCCCGGCTGCCGCTGCCGCGCTCGGTGTCCTGCAGGCCGGTGAGCGTCTCGCGCCAGTACCGGCGGTCCCTGTCGAAGGCCTCGGAGGCGCGGTAGTCGCGTTCCGCTTCCAGCAGGACGGACATCGGTTCCAGGGCGCGGTCCGTCGTGGGTGCGCCCTCGGCGAGGGCCGTGTAGATCTCGGCGCCGCGTCGGGCGATGGCCAGGCCGCCCTGGCCGTCCATGGCGATGTGGTGGCAGCGCTCGTAGAGGTAGTAGTGCTCCGGGCCGGCCTGGATGACGGCCGAGGTCGACAGCGAGCCGCCCTCCAGCCGCACGGGCTTGTCGAGGTCGGCGCGCATCCATGCCTCGGCGGCTGCGCGCGGGTCGTCGGCGTCGCTGACGTCGACGCAGTGCACCGGATAGTCGGCGGGGTCATGGACGTACTGCCAGGGGGTGCCGTCGATGACGCGGAGGCGCAGACGCAGGGCCTCGACCTCCACGAGCCGGCGGCGTGCGGTCTCGACGAGCAGATCGAGGTCGGCTGGACCCTCGATCTCCAGGTATTCGGAAATGCTGAAACCGCGGTTTTCGGGTGCGAGTTGCTGCCCGTACCAAACGGCCAGCTGACCTGCCATCAGTTCTCGAAGACCGTTGTCGGACGTAGCCATACCCGCGCGCTCCCATCGGATCGACTCATCGACTGGAACGGCATGGGCGCGCCGGCACAGGGCATGCCACATCACCGTCCAGCTCTCGTGAGCAAAGCTGTGACTTCAGTGGTGCCGCACATCGTTCGGCACTCGGTCGGTCGAGTTGCTGTGCGGACACCCGTATCGGCCTGGTCGGCTCAGGCTTTCCCGGGAGTGTCGGACGTCCCTTTCGGCATCAGCCCCGAAACCACGGTGATCCACTCTGCCCCAGGGCCGCTGTGCGGATCAATGTCTGTTCGGGCGGGGTTCAACTGTGTCCGTGCCGCAGTTGAACAGTGCACGCTGTGAAAGCCCTGGCATTTCCGGTACGTGCGGCGCCGCTTGACCGGCCACCCTTTTTCGAACGACCTTGAACACGCGCACTCCGGGAGGTCAGGGGTGCGCTAGTTGCGTTCCGGCACTCGAATTCCAGCAGACTGCGAGGCATCCTGATGCTCAGTGAGCCGGCCGAACCGCCCCTGCCGATCAACTTGGTGGATCCCAAGCTCTACTCGGACGGCGATCCCTTCGCGCTGTGGCGCTGGTTGCGCGTGAACGACCCCGTGCACCGGCATCCGCCGACCGAGCTGCCCGGTTTCTGGGCGCTGACCCGGTACGAGGACGTGCGCACCGCGTATCGCGACGCCGAGACGTTCAGTTCCGCCCGGGGCATCCTGCTGCGGCCGGCCGAGCACGGCGAGGATCCCGGCGGCGGCCGCACCCTCGCGCTGACCGATCCGCCCCGGCACCGGATGCTTCGTGGGCTGGTGGACGAGTGGTTCACGGTGCGGTCCGTGCGGGCCCTGGAGGCCGAGATGCGGGAGGTCACCCGGGACGTGGTGGACCAGGCCCTGGAGCGTGGTTCGGTGGACTTCGTGGCGGATGTCGCCGCGCGTGTCCCCCTGTACGTCATCTGCAAGATGATGGGCGTGCCGCGCGGCGACTGGGAGCGGCTGTACACGCTGACCAGCCAGGCCTTCGGCGCCACCGATCCGCTGGACCGGCGTTTCGCCCACCTGGACATCCTCGGGTACTTCGAGGATCTGCAGGCGGCCAAGGCGGAGGATCCCGCCGACGACTTGATCAGCGTGCTGGCGACGGCCCGGATCGACGGTGCTCCGCTCGGTGCGGAGGACGTCATCCTGAACTGCAACAACCTGCTGGTCGGCGGGACCGAGAACACGCGGATCGCCGCGAGCGGGGGCATGCTGGCGCTGCTCGAGCATCCGGAGCAGTGGCGGCGGCTGGCGGAGGATCCGGCGCTGCTGAACACGGGGGTCGAGGAGATCCTCCGCTGGACCTCGACGGCCACGCACATCATGCGTACCGCGGTCCGGCCGGTCGAGATCCACGGCCGGCGGATCGAGGCCGGGGACCTGGTCACTTTCTGGCTTCCGTCCGCGAACCGCGACGAGACGGTGTTCGACGAACCGGACCGGTTCGATGTGGGGCGTCAGCCGAACCGGCATCTGGCTCTGGGGTTCGGCGAGCACTTCTGTCTCGGCGGCATGCTGGCCCGGGTGGAACTGCGGCTGCTGTACGGCGAGTTGCTGGAGCGGTCCATCCGGGTCGAGCTGGACGGCGAGCCCACCCCGCTGGCGTCGATCGTGGTGAACGGGCCCGAGCGGCTGCCGGTCAGGCTGACGGCGTGACAGTGGGCGGCCGGGCACGGAGTGTGCGACCGCCCACCGGGCCCCGGTCAGGCGGTCTTGCGTCGCCCGGCCGCCTCGAAGGCCTTCTCCCAGGCCGCGTTGCGGTCCTGGGCACCCTTCACGAACTGGCTGCGGGAGATGACGGCGAGCGCCAGGCGGTTGAGGAGGGAGTAGGGGAACTTCAGGGGACGCACGATGTCGAGGAAGAGGACCACCCGGTCCTCGTCGGTCTCGTTCCAGGCCGAGTGCTGATAGGTGTCGTCGAAGACCATGCTCGCGCCCTCACGCCAATGGGCGGTCTGCCCACCGACCGTGATGCCGCAGGCCGTCTCCGGCGAGGGGATCTTCAGGCCCAGGTGGTAGCGGATCACTCCTTTGTAGACACCGCGGTGTTCGGGCAGCCGCTTACCGGGGCCGAGGATGGAGAAGAACGCGGTCTGGAGTCCGTCGACCTGGTCGAGCAGGGCGGCCGTACGCGGGCAACGGGCACGGTTGCTGTCGAAGTTCACGCCGAAGCCGGCGAAGAAGTAGGTTTTCCACTGGTTGTCCTGGGTCAGGAAGCTCTGCTCGACCGAGATGTCCTGGAAGTTCGGCAGGTCGTTGCGGCGGGTGAGCAGTTCATCCAGTTCCGCTCGGATGTCGAGCCAGTTCTTCTCCAGCGTCACCGCCCACGGGAAGGTGTCATCCGGAAAGAACGGCTGGTCCCCGACGAGGGACTTGGTCTTCATTTGCCCCTCGAGCCATCCGAGGCCCCGCCAGAATACGGCCTTCGAAATTTTCGAGAGACTCGCAGTAACCTTGGCCACCATACCTCCAAAGAATTTCGGAGAATCTCCGACTGTGCGCAATGATTCCGGCGCGCTCCGGCCGCGGGTACTCGCATTGTTCAACCGTTGCGAGGGCGCAGTTGAACACCCCGCGGTGCCGCACTTTCACACGGGGCCGCTCGGCGTCTATGTTCGGCGATCTGCTCGGGAACACCCGCATCACACCAAGTCCCACGGCGTGCCGCAAGCTGTCGTCGCGCGGGCCACCGCTGCTCTGGAGAACGCTCATGACTGAGACATCTACAGCCGGATTCGAGATCGACACCGAGTGGAACGGGCGTGCTCTGCCGGCCCTCGTCCGGGCCACGTCACCGGGTGCGGATCTCGCCCGGTGGATCGGCGATCACGGGGACACGGCCGATGAACTGGCACGGCGGGCGGGAGCGGTGCTCTTCCGTGGCTTCGCCGTGCGCGACGACCTGGACTTCCGAGCGTCCCTGGAGGCCATGTCCTCCAGGATCCTCGACTACGGTGAGCGTTCCTCGCCGCGCAGCGAAGTCTCCGACGGCGTGTACACCTCCACCGATTACCCGGCCGACCAGCACATCGTGCTGCACAACGAGCAGTCGTACACGGAGAACTGGCCGACCCGCATCGTCTTCTTCTGCCAGCGCGCGGCCACCAAGGGTGGCCGGACGCCCCTCGCCGACTCCCGGCGAGTGCTGGACCGGCTGCGCCCGGAAACGGTGGAGAAGTTCGAGCGGCTCGGCGTGCGCTACGTCCGCAACTATCTGCCGGGGATCAGCCTCACGTGGCAGGAGGCGTTCCAGACCGAGCGCCAGGAGGACGTGGAGACGTACTGCGCGGGGGCGGGCATCACCGTCGAGTGGGTCGACGAGGAGCAGCTCCGCACGAGCCAGGTGCGGCCCGCCGTCCGCCTGCACCCATTCACCAGGGAGCGGACGTGGTTCAACCACGCCGCCTTCTTCCACGTCACCTCGCTGCCCGAGGCCGTCAGCAAGGGTCTGCTGGGCGTGCTCGACGAGGAGGACCTCCCGTACAACACGTACTACGGGGACGGCTCTCCCATCGAGCCGGAGACGCTGGACGAGATGCGCGCGGCCCAGCGGGCCGAGACGACAGGCTTCGACTGGGAGCCCGGGGACGTGCTGGTCGTGGAGAACATGCTCGTGGCCCATGCGCGCGAGCCCTTCGAGGGGCCGCGGCGCATCCTCGCCGCCATGACCGATCCGATCCGGGACATCGAGGGAGCACTGTGAGCGAGACGACGACCGAGGTCGGCTACGGCGGGTGCGACGCCCTCCCCCTGGACGGCGAGCCCTTCCTGCTGTGCGTCTCGGCCCGCGAGCCGGGTGTTCGGCTCGGCCCGTGGATCACCGAGCACCGTGACCGGCTCCTGGCCGACCTCGACCGCTACGGTGTGCTGCTCTTCCGCGGCTTCGACGTGCCCGACCCCGACGCCTTCGGTGCGTCGGCTCGGGCCCTCTCGCCGGATCTGCTGGGCTACCTGGAGCGTGCCGCGCCGCGCAGCGAGGTGGCGGACAAGGTGTTCACCTCCACGGAGCTGAGCAGGGAGCAGTGGATCCCGTTCCATCACGAGATGTCGTACGCCCACAACTGGCCCAGCCGGCTGTACTTCTACGGTGACCGTCCTTCGGCTCAGGGCGGGGCGACGCCGGTCGCGAGTGAGCGCAGGATCTTCCCGCTGATCCCGGGCGAGGTCCGGGCGCGCTTCGAGCGGCACGGGGTGCGCTACGTCCGCAACTACGGGGCGGATCTCGACCTGCCCTGGCAGGAGGTCTTTCAGACGACGGACCGGTCCGTGGTGGAGGCGTACTGCCGGCAGTCCGGGACGCGGTTCGAATGGACCGGCAACGACGGGCTGCGCACCACGTCCGTCAGGCAGGCGGTCGCCACGCATCCCCGCACCGGGGAGACTGTCTGGTTCAACCACGCCCATGTGTTCCACACGTCGACCTTGCCCGCCGAGGTGGTCGGCGTGCTGGTCGGTGAGTACGGGCTGGAGGGCCTGCCGCGCAACGCCTACTACGGGGACGGCGGGGAGATCGAGGACGAGGTCGTGGACCTGATCCGCACCCTCTACCAGGACGTGTCGGTGTCCGTGCCGTGGCAGCAGGGCGACGTCATGGTCGTCGACAACTTCCTGGCAGTCCACGCCCGTGAACCCTTCCAAGGTGACCGGCGCATCCTGGTCGCCATGTCCGACCTCTACGTCCACCCCGACCACCGCTGAATCCGTCGTGCCGGGAGAACGGGACGCGTGCGCCCCTCACACGCGTCCTCGGCCGGCTTCCTCGGGGGCCGGCAGGCTGACGGGAAGGTGGGCCAGCACTTCGTAGCCGCCGTCGGCGGTGCCCTTCGTGCTCAGGTCGCCGTCCAGCATGGCGACGCGTTCCCGCATGCCGATCAGGCCGTGGCCGGAGCCGGGTGAGGGTCTGGCGGGGCGCTGCGGGGCCGTGTTGGCGATGCGGACCGTCAGCATCGTCGGATGGTGTCCCACCTCGACCCGGACCCTGGAGCCCGGCGCGTGGCGCATGGCGTTGCTGAGGGCCTCCTGCACGATGCGGAACGCCGACAGTTCGACACCGGACGGCAGCGGGGCGGGCGTACCGGTGATCTCCAGGTCCGCCTCGATGCCTGCCGTCCGCACATTGCCGAGGAGGTCCTCCAGCCGTTCCAGGGTGGGTTGCGGGCCGTACGGGGCGTCATCGGAGTCGTCGTTCTCGGATCGCAGGACGCCCAGGACCCGGCGCAGTTCGGAGAGTGCCTCGACCGCGTTCTGCCGGATGCTCTCCAGGTTCTCCTGGAGCTCCTGGGAGGGGTTGTCGGCGAGGTGCGGGGCGACCTGCGCCTGGATGGAGACGACCGACATGTGGTGGGCGACCACGTCGTGCAGTTCACGGGCGATCCGTGTGCGCTCCTCCAACAGGGCCCGGCGGGCCCGTTCTTCGGCTGTGATCTCCTCCTGGACGACGAGGCGTGAGCGGAACGTCTCCCGGCTGCGCAGGGTCGTGCCCAGCAACGCGGCGGTGACGAACCCGGCGAGTGCCGACCCGGCGTTGTAGTTGAGCCCCCGGAAGTCGAACGAGATGCAGGCGAGGGCCGTCAGCACACTGATCGTGAGCATGGTGGCCAGGGCCCGGGGCCTCACCCGGAGGGCCAGCAGGAACAGCACCCCGGCCTGGAGAGCGATGCCGGGCACGGTCCAGGGGAGCGTCACCATGGCGTCCATGCCGGGTGCCGTGCCCGAAAGGGAGGCTTCCGGGAGCTTCGCCGCCTGGACCCCGACGACCATGAGGATCAGTCCGGCCCACCAGGCGAGCACCGGGTGGAACAGGGCCAGCACGAGCGCCGCCGCGTCCAGCACGGCGAGGAGCGAGGAGACCCGGTCCAGCTGGTAGTTGCCGGCCCGGTGGAGCATGAACGCCGCGAGGACGACGACGAGAGTGTGCGGCAGGTAGGCGGCCCACCGCGGGCGGCTCATGCGTGGCAGCGGCAGTGGGGACCTGGGAGCCAGATCGTCCACCAGGTTCCGCGGGATCGTCCTCAACATCGCGGCACCGCCGCGCCCTGCCCTGTCCGCCTCGCTCACGGAGGACACGTTATCCGTAGCGCTCGGCGGTGACCGCTGTCGGCCGTCCGCCGCCGACATCCTTGGAGCCACCCCGGCTGCCGGAGCGGCGCTGCTCGTACGTTCCGAACACCGCCCAGCACACGCACAGGGCGAGGGCGAACGCCGGGAGCCACAGCAGCCTGGCGAGCACCCAGTCGATGCTGTCGGGAGCGGTCTGCAGTCCGGTGCGCGGGGCGCCGGTGAAGGCACCGAGAGCGGTGACCGCGATCATCGCGGTCTGATGCCACAGGAAGACGGTCATGGCGAAGAGGTTCACCATGGCCACCGCTGCCCAGGCCACCGGCCGCCGCAGCACGCGCCGCAGAGGCCCGGTCAGCAGGATCGCGGCGCCGCACTGCGCGAGGCCGAAGGTGACCACCGCGAGGGTGGGGGGATCGAGGTTCGAGATCTTCAGGCCCGGAACTCCGACCATCACCGCGGGATAGCCGGCCCACTGGACGAGTGCGGCCGTGGCGGCGGCGCCGCCCAGCAGCAGGAACCATCCGGTGCCCCGCGATCTCAACCGCTGTCCGGCCCCGGCCGCACCGAGGCAGTAGGGCACCAGCCAACCGGCGATCACGTTGACCGAGGCGAGCCCGGCGGGACCGTCCAGGCCGAAGCGGATGACGTCCATGAGCAGGACGACGACGAGCGGCCACACCGGATGCAGCTTCGACACGAGCGGGGTGAGCGCCGTCAGGACGGTGAAGACCAGCAGGAACCACAGCGGTGACCAGACCAGCTTGCACAGCGCCTGCACGGTCTTCTGGTCGACTCCCGCGGCCAGCATGACGCAGGCGGCCACGGACCACACCGCGAGGACGACGGCGACGGGCCGGCCCAGCCTGCCCAGCCGGGCGCCCAGCCATCGCCGGTAGGTCGTGCCCTTGGCGGCCGCGGAGGCGTAGCTCTTGGCACCGACCTCGCCGCCCACGAAGAAGAACACCGCGAGCGTCTGGAACACCCAGGAGACCGGGGTGAATTCGGGCATGTACTTCAATGGGCTGTCGCCGTGCAGAGTGCCGCTGTCCACCACCAGGCCGGTCACCAGCCAGTGGCCGAGCACGACACCCAGGATGGCGAGGGCGCGCAGACCGTCCAAGGACCGGTCACGGTCCGGGGGTGTCGCCTGATCGATGCGTAAGACGAAGTCACGCAAGGTGTTCTCCTGAGGACGAGCTGACCGGGGACCGACCGGCGACGATCAGGGCGATGTTCCGCAGCGACAGCGAACCGGGTTTGAGGTAGTCGCTGTGGCCGCCGTCGCCCGCGTCGAAGCGCGTGGCCCCGAAACCGGATGAGAGAGGGTCCGCGCCGAGACCGATCTCGGTCAGGCCGAGCCCCAGTCGCAGGTGCGGTACGTCGGCGACCCAGTCGTCGCTGCCGCGGCCCGCCCACACGGTGGCCCGGGTGTGCAGGGCGCCGACGTCGTCGTAGCCGGTGCCCGGACTGCCGCACAGGATGATGTCCTTCGCGTCCGAGCGGGACGCGGCATGGGCGCAGACTACGGTGCCGTACGAGTGGCAGACCAGGCTGGTGTTCACCTTCGGCAGCGCGCCGTCCAGCTGCCGGAGGAACGCGCTCAGGGCCTGGGCGGCGTCACTGCCCCGCTCCGTGTTCGCCGAGGCCAGGCTGACCGTGGTCGGGGTGCGGTAGCCGAGCCATGCGATGACCGCGGACCTGGGGGGCAGTTGCTTGCGCAGCGCTTTGGCGCCGGCGCGCAGACGCCAGTACTTGTCGACGGTGACGTCGGCGCCCGGTACCAGTACGGCGATCCGCTCGGCCTGCGAGAGGTCCCCGTAGGCCTCGACCGCGCGGCCGCCGTTACGGCCGTCGAAGGTGAGGAAGTGCCGTCCGTCGGCGGTCATGGCCTCCAGCGCGGCTGCTCGTCGGCCGTTGCCGAGCTCGGTGGCGGCGCGCCGGGCCGCCTCGATGTCCCTGCGTGTGGCGGCGTAACGCGCCTGCAGGGAGGCGGAGTCGACGCTGCTGAGCGTCGTCGGGGCGGTGGGGCGGGGAGCGAGGACGTCCACGGGGCTGGCGGCTCCGACCACCGGCCCGGCCACGGCGGCTGCGGCCAGCAGGCCCAGCAGGGCGCGGCGCAGGCGGGGTGCGAAGGGGCGGGGCGCCGTGGCCAAGGTGGGTTCCTCCGAGCTGAGTTCGAAGCATCGATGTGATGGCGGCACTGAGGCTATGTACGGCGACGACGAGTCGGCGTCACTCCACGGAGCCAACCGCGCGTGTAGCTCTCAAGTACTACGGGTCGTATGCGACTTGGCGCATCACTGTTCAAGCTTCCTCGGGCTGCGGAGAGGGGGTTACGTTGCCTTGCAGCCGAGAGATGGGGATCCGCCGTGGTGCGTTCTGCCTTGGTCGTCGGTACAGGTCTGATGGGTGCCTCGGTCGGGCTGGCGCTCAGGGGGCGCGGCATACCCGTTCACCTTCGTGACGAGGACGCCTCTGCTGCCCGGACGGCGGAGGCACTGGGAGCGGGGACGCGTCAGGCACCCCCGCAACCGGTGGACCTGGCGATCGTGGCGGTACCGCCCCCACTGACCGGCTGCGTACTGGCGGATCTCCAGGCGGAGGGCGTGGCACGTCACCACACGGACATCGCGAGCGTGAAGTCGGAGGTGGAGCACGCCGCCGTCGCCCTCGGCTGCGACATGTCGCGGTTCATCGGTGGCCACCCGTTGGCCGACGGGGCACGCAGCGGTCCCCTGACCGCCCGCGCGGACCTGTTCGACGGCTGCATGTGGGCTCTCACCCCCTCCGCGGCGACGAGCACGGAGACGCTCAACAGGGCACTGGAGCTGGTCGCCCTGTGCGGAGCCACTCCGGTGCTCATGCAGGCCACGGCACACGACCGGGCGGTCGCGCTGGTCTCGCACGCCCCGCACATCGTGGCGAGCCTGGTCGCCGCCCGTCTGGCCGGTGCCGACGAACGCGAGGTCAGCCTCACCGGGGCGGGCCTGCGTGACCTGGCCCGGATCGCGCAGGCCAGTCCCCCACTGTGGCTGGACGTTCTCGGCGCCAACGCGGCGGCGGTGGCCGATGTGCTGGAGGAGCTGGGCTCGGACCTGGGCGGGGTGGTCGCCGCACTGCGGGCCATCGCCTCGACGGACGAGGCCAAGCGCAGCGCCGGCACCGACCTCGTCGGGACAGTCCTGCATCAGGGAAGGGCGGGTGGTGTCAGGGTCTCCGGTACCCGTGGGCCTCAGAAGTTCGATACGGTGACCGTCGCGATCGGCGACCAGCCCGGTGAACTGGCGCGGCTTTTCGCCGACATACACCGCACCGGAGTGAACATCGAGGACATCCGCTTGGAGCATGGCGTCGGCCGGGGTCTGGCCCACCTCAGCATCGACTCCGGCCGGACCGCATCGGTCCGGGAGGCCCTCGGCAGGCAGGGCTGGCGTCCCTGACGGTGCGGCCGGTGTTGTCGCACCGGTCTTTCCGTACGCGACCGGCTCGTGACCCGTGCCCCTCCGGGGTGACCGCCGCGCGCACCGCGTCGGTCACCCCGGAGGGGCACGAGGAGCACGACGCTGATTTCCGCCGCGGCACGGGCCCTTCCGGAGCCGGCAAGTGACTCGCCGACGACCAGCGTCGACCGGCGTGCGGTCAGGGCAGGGCTCGAAGGGCGGCGACCGGGCAGGAGTTGACGGCCGCGCGCGAGGCGGTCCGATGCTCGTCGGGTATCTCTGCGCCCTCGAAGTGGTGGGTGAGTCCGGCGTCGTCGTCCAGGCTGAAGACGCCGGGGGCCTGCTCGGCGCAGAGGCCGTGGCCTTCACAGCGCGCGTAGTCGAGGGAGACCTTCATGGTGTTGTCCTCAGAACGGTCGTGCGGTGGGGATCACGCGGGGAGGAGGTCGAGGGGCAGGCTCTCGAGGCGGTGGATGACGTTGTTCAGGGCCCACTGGGGTGTGCCGGCCACCTCGATGCGGTCGACGCGTTCGACCAGGGCGCGGAGCACGGCGGAGGTCTCCATGCGGGCCAGGCCCTGGCCGGCACAGCCGTGGGTGCCCTGCCCGAAGCCGAGTTGGCGGGCGGCGTTGCGGCGGATGTCGAAGGTGTCCGGGTCTTCCCACTCCAGCGGGTCGCGGTTGGCGGAGCCGTAGAGGACCAGCACCCGGGAGCCCTTGGGCAGGGGGATTCCCGCGAGTTCCGTGTCGTGGGCTGCGGTCCGGGAGAAGGCGCGGATGGGGGATGCGTAGCGGACGACTTCGTTGACCGCTTTCGGCACGAGGTCCGGGTCCGCCTTCAGCAGGCCCCACTGTTCGGGGTGAGTGGCGAACAGGTGCAGGGCGCTGGAGATGGCGCTGATCGTGGTGTCCAGAGACGGCGCCAGGTAGTCGATCATCATCGTGGCGCACTCGTCCGGCATGATCCGGCCTTCGTCGGCGGCACGCAGCAGATCGTGCCCCACGCTGCCGTCCAGCACGGAGCGGTCGCGCACGACACCGCGCGCGTAGCGCAGCATGCCGAGGGACGCGGGGAGGGTGCGCACCGCCTGGCGGTTGAACGGCCCCAGCGCGTCGAAGGTGGCGCCGGCCCAGCGCAGCAGGTGCTCACGGCCCTGCCGGGGCCAGCCGACCAGGTCGGGGACGACGGCCATCGGCAGAGCCGTGGCGACCTCGACGGCATCCACCCTCCGGCGGGCTACGGCTGCCGCGACCACGGCGGCGGCCTGTTTCTCGACCGTGTCCTGCATGGTGCGTAGCGCCCTGGGAGTGAGGCGGCGCGCGAGGAGGGAGCGGCGGCGGATGTGCTCATCGCCGTCACTGAACAGCGTGGTGCCCTGGCCCACACAGTTGGCCACGGGGTTCAGGGCGACACCGCCCGAGGAGACGAAGGTGTCGTCGTCCAGCAGTACCTTCTTGCACTCGGCATAGCGCGGCAGGGCGTAGACCTTGTGCTTGCTCAGCCGGACCACGGGGCCGAGTGCCCGCAGCGCGGCGTAGTGCGGATACGTGTCGCGGATGGCCAAGGCCGAGTACAGATCGGGGTGGTAGACGGGAATCTCCGTACGCATGGGCATGAAGAGGCCTCCTGAAGGAGCCGTGAGAGAGCGTGGGGCATGACGGTGCTGGTCGGGGCCGGCTGGTTCCTGGACGGCTGACGGGAGCGCAGCCTCGGTGCCGTGGCGGACGGACATCCGAGCCTTCAGCCGGCCGCGATCGCCGCCCCGGCGTACGCCACCGCCGTCACAGCCAGCACGGCGGCAGGCAGGGCCTGCACGGGCGGGTCGCCTTGGCGCAGATGGACCACCACGGCAGCCACCATGAGCAAAGCCAGCCCAGCAGCGGCGGCCACGCCGAGCGGGGCCGTAGCCAGACCGATCAGCAGTCCGGCGGCTCCGGCGAGCTCCAGCGTGCCGATGACTCGGTAGAGGCCCATTGACATGCCGACGTGCGCGGCTGCCTGACGCATGAACGGCACGGCGGCGATCTTCGCCAGCCCCAGGGGGAGGAGGACGAGGGACAGCGCGACGGCGAGGGTGGTCTGTGCGGTGGTCATTGTCATACCGAGCGGTCCCGGCGTTCGGCGCCGAGGCGGGCGTAATAGTCGATGAGGTCGGGGGCGTCCACGGCTGCGGGGTTGACGACCTGCTCGACCGGGGCGCCCTGGAGGAGGCGTTTGACGGGAACTTCGAGTTTCTTGCCGGTGCGGGTGTGCGGAATGCCGGGGACCTCGAGGATGTCGTCGGGGACGTGGCGGGGTGAAGCGCCGGTCCGGATCGCTTCCCTGATCTTTTCGCGGAGGGCGTCGCACAGGGGAACCCCGGCGGCGGGCACCACGAACAGCGGCATCCAGTATTCGCCGCCCGGCTCCTCCACACCGATGACCAGCGCCTCGGCGATCTCCGGGAGGCGTTCGACGACGTCGTGGATGTCGGCGCTGCCCAGGCGGACGCCGTTGCGGTTGAGTGTGCTGTCGGAGCGGCCGTGGACGATCACGGAGCCATGGGAGGTGAGGGTGATCCAGTCGCCGTGGCGCCACGCACCGGGGTAGGAGGAGAAGTAGGCGTCGCGGTAGCGGGTGCCGTCGGGGTCGTTCCAGAAGGACAGCGGCATGGACGGCATCGGGCGGGTCACGACGAGCTCGCCGACCTGGTCCACGACTGGGAAGCCCTCGGCGTCATAGGCGGCCAGCGCCACGCCCAGGTGGGGCGCGGACAACTGTCCCGCCCAGACGGGTGTGTTGGGCGCGCTGCCCGCGAAGCCGGAGATGACATCGGTGCCGCCGCTGATGGAGGCCAACAGCACGCGGTCGCCGACGTGGTCGCGGACCCAGGGGTAGGCGGAAGCGGGCAGGGCGGAGCCGGTGCAGCCGACCACGCGGATCGACGACAGGTCGTGGACGGACGGGTCGATGCCGAACTTTTCCATGCCGAGCAGGTACTGGGGTCTGGTGCCGAAGACGGTGACCCGGTGACGCGCGGCCAGCTCCCACAGGACGTCGGGCTTGGCGAGGGGCGCCGGGCTGCCGTCGTACGTGCAGGTCGTGGCACCGGTCAGCAGCGTCGAGGCGACGAGATTCCACATCATCCAGTGCGTGGTGGTGTAAAAGAGCAGGCGGTCGCCGGAGCCCAGGTCGGAGTGCAGGCCCAGGGTCTTGAGATGCTCCAGCAGGACACCGCCGTGGCCGTGGACGATGCCCTTGGGCAGGCCGGTGGTGCCGGAGGAGAACACGACCCACAGGGGGTGGTCGAACGGCACCGGGACGCAGGTGAGCTCCTCGGTGCGGGTGGAGGCGTCCTCCCACGGGACGACCAGCGACGGATACGCCCGCGACGGCCACGGCAGGCCCACGTGGTCCACCAGCACGGTGGCCTTCAACGTCGGCAGTGCGGCCGCGAGTTCGAGGGCGGCGTCGCGGCGGTCGTAGGTGGTGCCGTTGAAGAGGTAGCCGTCGGCGGCGACCAGGACGGTCGGTTCGAGCTGAGCGAACCGGTCGGCTGCCGCCCTGGGGGCGTAGTCCTGCCCGCACACCGACCACACGGCGCCCAGGCTCGCGGCGGCCAGGAACGCGACGATCGAATGGGGGGTGTTGGGCAGATAGCCCACCACCCGGTCGCCCGGCCCCACGCCGAGCTCGCGCAGGGTGGCCGCGATCGAGGCGACCTGGGCCCGCAGATGGCCGGCGGTCACCTCGTAGCAGGAGCCGGTCTCGTCGAGGGCGATGACCGCCACGGCGTCGTCGGCGTGGTTGCGCAGGGCGTGGTGCGCGTAGTTGAGGGTGGCGCCCGGGAACCAGCGGGCGCCGGGCATCCGCTCCACCGCCAGGGCCCGCTCGTACGGGGTGTCCGCGTCGATGTCGAAGTACTCCCACACCGCACCCCAGAAGCCCTCCAGATCGGTGACCGACCAGCGGTGCAAGGCGGCGTAGTCGGAGCCGGGCATCCCGACGTGGCGGGCAAAGTCCATGATGCAGCTGTCCGCGACGGCCTGCGGATCAGGCGTCATGAAAGGGTCGGGCACGCTCATCGTGTGACGCTCCTCGGCAGGCTGTTGTCGACGGTCCGGGAGAAAGGGCGGGGGCCGCGCGTGGTGTGCAGGAGGGACGCCCAGGCGGAGGTGTCCGTGAAGTCGAGGCCGCCGGCCGGGACGATGTCCATGACGATGCGGTCGGGACGCAGCAGTACGGCGTCCGCCCGCCCCGCGCGCAGCCAGGCGACGAGGGTGCCGTCGTCGCCGAAGTCCGTGACGGGGATCGCGCGGATGCCGAGTCCGTGGGCGAGGGAGTCCAGCGAGGGCCCGGGTTCGGCCGCGGTCAGGAGGGCGAAGGAGTCGCCGAGCAGCTCATCGAGGCGGGCACGCCGTCCGTCGGCCGTGATCCACGGTTGCGGGCAGTAGGTGCCCGCCAGGCCCCTGCGAGTGCGGCGTCGGACGAGGGGCCCGGTGGTCAGGGGCGGGCTGAGGTCGCGGCCGGCCGCCGTGATGAGCCCCGGTATGCGGCAGGCCGCGGCCAGCAGCCTCCGGCGTACCGCGGCGGCGCCGTCCTGGCCGCCGGTCATGGCCCAGCCCATGGCGATCGCAAGCCGGATGACATGGCGGGCATGCGGTTTGCGCTCGCTCTCGTACGTGGCCAACAGCCGTTCTGCACCGCCCTGTTGGAGGACACGGGCGAGTTTCCAGGTGAGGTTGTAGGCGTCCCGCAGGCCCGCGCAAAGGCCCTGCCCGATGAAGGGCGGGGTGAGGTGGGCGGCGTCGCCGAGGAGGAAGACCCGTCCGCTGCGCCAACGGTCGGCGACACGCGCCCGGAAGGTGTACTGCGTCTCACGGACGACCTCGAAGTCCCCGTCGCAGGACGACGGCAGCCACGGGGCGATCAGCTCGCGGACCGGCTCCTGGCCGTCCCGCAGCCGGAACTCCCAGCGGTAGCGGTCCTCACCGACCCGCATGAAGGTGGCCGGCCGGTCCGGGTCGCAGACCTGGTCGACGCCCTCCCAGCAGCGGACATCGGCCGTCGTGCGGACGTCGACGACGGTCCACTGCTCCTCGAAGCGCAGGTCCTCCCATACGGCGCCGATGGCCTCGCGGGTGAGGCTGCCCGCGCCGTCGCAGCCGAGGACCGCCTCGGCCCACAGCTGGTGCTCGCCCTCGTCGTCGCGGTAGGTCACGCGCACGGGGCCGGCCGTGTCCGGTCCGACGGCGGTGACCTCCACGCCGCCCCGCAGTTCGCACTCCGGGCGCCGGGCCAGGGCAGCGCGCAACAGTTGTTCCAGCTCGGGCTGGTCGAACATGCTGGTCTGCGGGTAGCCGTGCAGGCCGTGCTCGGTGCGGCGGAACTCGGCCATCACCCGGTGCCGGGCGTCCAGCAGCCGCAGCCCGTTGGCCGGGCGGGCGATGGCCGCGAACTCCTCCCCCACACCCGCGGCCTGGAGGATCCTGCGGACCTCGTCGTCGGTGGCGACGGCGCGAGGAAGCGGATAGACATCCTGGTGGCGTTCGAGGACGACGCTGCGGACTCCGCGCCGGGCGAGGAGGAGGGCGGCGGTCACGCCCACGGGTCCGGCCCCGATGATCACCACGGGTACGGTTGCCGGGTTGTGCTCGACGGTCATGTGCGGCTCACCTCTGCCCTACTGCGCGTCCGTGACGGGCGTACGCTGTTCGCCGAGGTCGATGCGGCCGTCCGGGGTCGCGATCGTCGCCGTGATCAGGTCGCCCGCGTGCAGGTAGTGCGGGTTCTTCGCCTGGCTCTTGAAGAACGCCTTCCACTTCACGGCGGGCGGCAGCAGCGCGCCGATCTTCTCGACCGGCTTCGGCGGCGCCTTGAGTGCAGTGCCGCCGGGGGTGCCGGTGAGCAGCAGGTCACCGGCGTCGAGGGTCTGGAAGCGGGCCAGAAGGGTGAGAGCCTGCGCGGGGCGGACGATCATGTCGGCGAGGGTGCGGTCCTGGCGCAGTTCGCCGTTGACGGACAGCTTCAGCCGCAGGTCGAGGAGGTGGGCGAAGTCCTCCGGCTCCAGCAGGGTGAGGTACGGCCCGGTCGGTGTGAAGGTCGGGTACGACTTGCTCTCGTAGAACTGCGTCTTGGTCAGCTGGACGTCTCGCGCGCTGACGTCGTTGGTGATCACCAGCCCGGCTACATACGACGGCAGGTGCGGCTCGTCGACTCGGGTGCCGATGGGTAGCGGCGCCCCCATGACGAGGCCGAGTTCGATCTCGTAGTCGAGGAACTTCACATGCGGGGGCCGGACGACGGCGTCGCCGGGGCCGCTGATCGAGCCGGACGCCTTGCGGAAGAAGGCGGGCGGGATGTCGCCGGTGAAGCCAGAATCGCGGGCGTGACTACGGTAGTTGACCATCTGCGCGACCACCCGGCAGGGGGTGGTGAGCGGCGACAGGGCGGCCAGCTCGGCGACGGGCGTGCCGGGCTCGCCGGAGAGTGCGGCCTCTCGTACGGCGGCCCGGTCGGCGATCAGTTCGGCGGTGGTGACGGCCTTGGTGTCGACCGGTACGGCCCGGTCGATGATGGTCCTCCCCGCTCGAGCGGAGTCGAGAGCGTGGGGGAGGACCGCCCACCACCCGTCGTCGGTGCGCAGGACGTTGGTGCTCATGTCAGTACTTTCGTGAGGGAGTTGAGGATTCAGGACTTGGCGGCCTTGACCAGACCCAGCAGACGCGCCATGTCCATCTCGTTGTCACCGCGCAGGGCCTCGATGACGTGGCGGACCCGCTCCGGGGTGGGGCTCGCACCGAGGAAGTCACGCGTGGCCGGCGGACCCCACTGGGCCAGCCCGCTGGTCGAGAAGACCGCCCAGCCGGGCTCGATGTCGCAGGAGAACAGGTCGCCGTCGGCGAAGTGCTCCAGCATGAAGTGGTCGGGATCGCGCCAGTAGTCGAAGAGCTGGCTGCCCTGGATGTGCCGTCCGATGCCCCAACTGCGCTGGTAACCGCGCTCCTTGAGGTATTCGCCGCCGGCCGCGATCGAGTCCAGGTCGGTGACCTGGTAGGCGGAGTGGACATAGCCGGTACCCGGCCCCAGGTGCATGGCCAGCGTGTGGTGGTCGGCCGGCACGCTGCCCAGGTCGCAGCGGATGAACGCCATGACCGGGCCGCGCTCGCGCTGCCCGTCCAGGAACAGGAAGTCGGACACGATCATGCCGAGGGTGTCCAGGTACCAGTCCAGCGCCCGCGCGAACACCCGCGTCTCCAGCACCAGATGTCCCAGCCGCTGGATCCGGGACGGCTCGCGCGGCGGCCGCTGCGTGGTGTTCGTACGACGGCGAGCAGTGCCGAAGTTGAGCAGCAGCGGCTGCTGCTCGGGCAGTGCGGAAAGCTGCTCGCCGCAGTGCACCACCCGTACCGGGAAGCCGGACGGGTCGAGCAGGCCGACCATCTTGCCACCGCCGGGCACGTCCGCGTCCCGCACGTCGGAGCCGGTGGCCCGCGCCAGCCGGTCCAGGTCGGCCCGCTCCGCCGCGCGGAACACCGGGCCGATGAAGCGCGAGCTCCGCCCGCGCCGGATCACCATGCAGGGCGCGCCCGGGAAGGTGCCGCGCAGCCACAGCTCACTCTCCGTGCGGGCGGCGATACCGAACCCGAAGTCCCGGGCGAAGACTTCCGCCCGGTCCAGGTCGGGCTTCTCGAACTCCAGCCAGGCCAGGTCCGTCACCTTGATGACGGGATTGCGGGAGCGGCCGGGGTGCTCGCCGCGCAGGGCGCCCTGGTCGCTGTGCAGGTCCTGGTGGGCCGTCTTGACATCGGTCCCGAGGACGCGGGGTTCAGACATGGTGCCCTCCGAGCAGCATTGCCGTAATGATGGAATCATCAAGTTTGACAGTCTCGCCCGTCAAGACCTTCTGGACATGAAATGATGATTTCATCAGAGCTGCTGTCGTCATCGCCCCGCGGTTAGACTCTGTGCATGCCTACGCCAGCCCCGCCCAGCAACCGGTTCGAGCGGCGTCGCGCCGAGACCCGTCGCGCGCTCATTCGCGCCGCCCGGCAGATCCTCGCCGAAAGCGGGGACACCAGCGCCAGCATCCAGGCGATCGCCGAGCGCGCCGACGTCGGCTTCGGCTCCTTCTACAACCACTTCGAGTCCAAGACGGAGCTGTTCGAGGCAGCGGTGGTGGACGCCCTGGAGGAGTTCGGCCAGGCCTTCGACGAGCGCCTTGCGGGGATCGACGACCCCGCGGAACTCGTCGCGGCCGGCTTTCGGCTCAGCGCCCGCATGGCCGAGTCGCGCCCCGAGCTGATGCAGGTCCTGCGCCACCGCGGCATGGGCCACATCCACTCGGACAACGGCCTGGCCCGGCGGGCACTGCGCGACATCGAGGCCGGCCTCGCCTCCGGCCGCTTCACCCCCGTCGACCCGGCGGTCGCCCTGTCCGCACTGGGCGGAACGCTGCTGGCCCTGGTGGAGCTGAGATTCGCCCGCCCCGACCTGGACGGCGACGAGGCCGCGGCGAGCGTCGCCGAGATGGTCCTGCGCATGCTGGGCGTCACACCGACCGAAGCCCACGAGGTCGCCCGACGTCCCCTGCCCGACCCCGCACGATCGGCCACTGCCGCGCGGTGAGCGACGAGCTCGGCCGGAAGGTGGCCGAGCGGCCGGCGAAGTCGGTGCCGAGCGCGTCCCGCCGGCCCGGCTCGCACTTCGTACGCCCCTGCCGCGTCTGAGGTGTGCCGCGAAGTACCGGGCGATGTCCGCGATCCCCGGGGTCTCGGGAAGGATCTCCTGGCTGTAGACCACGCGTGAACCGTCCGCGTCGGGAAGCACGTCGATGGTGCCCAGGTGGACGTCGATGGACTGGGGCATGTCCTCGACGAACCGGTACCGGAAGCGGCGCAGTGCGTCGTCCTTTGTCACCACGAGGGACTTCAGCGTGCCCTGCGCCGTGGTCAGGTGGCGGTGCGTGCCCGTCGAAGTGGACCTCTTGCACGGCCGGGAGCCACTACGGAATCACGCTCACGTCAGCGAGGACGGCCCAGACACGGTCGGGGTCTTGTGCGACTAAGGAGCGACGAGCCGCTCCTGCCACTCCAGCCTGCCGACCCGACCGTCGCCAAAGGTGACCAGTTCCTCCCGCGAAGACCAGCAGCTGAGGGGCCGGCAGCGCCTCGGGCCCGTCGTTTGGATCATCTGGTTGTTGGCCAGGTTGCTGACTGAAGACTCGATCGCGGTACCGCTAGTGGCGTATGCGTCGGCGCGGAGAACTTCCGCCGGGCTCACGGGAGCAGTTCGATGTGCGGATGGGCCGGGGATGCCGGGCAGACATGGAGTTGGAGGTCGTAGCCGCCGATGATGTCGATCAAGGTGAAGTTGCCGTCCCGGGCTCCCAGGGGAGGCGGGGCCGGGTTGGTCAGTTCCTCGTTGGCGATCCAGGTCCCGCTGCCGCCGTCCCAACCACGTCCGGCCTGGTTCGCGGCCGTCCGCGTCGTCGGGGAACACGCAGGCGGGCCATGACGTCGGTGAAGGCAGGTGCGTCCCCAGCCTGGCCTGCGGTGAGAACGAACACGAGGGGCCGGCAGCGGGCATCCGCTGCGAGGTGGATCTTGGCGGTCAGCCCGCCGCGGGACCGGCCGATGGCGTGGTCGGCCGGTTCGCCGGCCGGGGCCCCCTTTTGCGTGCCCGGCCGCGTGCTGGTGGGCACGCACGATCGTGGAGTCCACCGATACGGCCCAGTCGAGGTCCTCGTCGGCGTCGGCTTGGGCCATCAGCGCGGTGAACACCCGCTCCCAGGTGCCGTCGCGGGCCCACATCCGCAGCCGGCTGTAGACACCTCGCCAGTTGCCGTACTTCTCGGGCAGGTGGACCCACTGTGTCCGGTCTGGAACTTGAAGGCGATCGCGTCGCCTAGTGGCCCACCAGGGTGGTGAGTTCGAACAGGCCTCACTCCCCCGGCGGCCACCGTCTCGTCGCACTCGCTGTCGCTCAGCGCGCCGGTTCGGGTCAGCGCGGCGGTCGCGAGCAGTGCCGCCCGCTGGGGACCTTGCACTTGACACCATCACATTATCGGTAACAGTGTATCCATTATGAGCACCTGGTCTGAGCCGCAGCCCGATTCCCGGTTCGTCGCGGTGGGTGGACTGCGGGTCCACTACAAACGCGCCGGGCACGGCCCGGCACTCGTTCTGCTGCATGGCAGCGCTTCGTCGCTTCAGCACTTCGACCGCGCGGCGGCCCTGCTGTCGGAGTCGTTCGACGTCATCCGCCCCGATCTGCCGGGGTTCGGCCTGACCGGCCCTCGCACGGACCGCGACTACCGCATCCCGACCTACACGGCGACGGTGGCGGCCTTCTTGGAGGCTCTTCAGGTGCCTCACTACTCGGTGGCCGGCAACTCACTGGGCGGCAACATCGCCTGGAACCTCGCCCTGGACCATCCGGAGCGGCTGACCGGCCTGGTGCTGGTCAACGCCACGGGGTACCCGGAGAAGGAGACCCCGGCGGGCATGCGCCTGACCCGCAACCCGCTGCTACGGCCTGTATTGCGGCGCGTGATGCCGCGCGGCGCCATCGAGCGCAGTCTGCGTTCGAGCGTCGGCCCACACTCGACGATCGTGGACGATGCCATGGTGGACCGTGCCCACCAGCTGATGAGCCGGCCCGGGAACCGCTCGGCCTTCGTCGACTTCTGCAACACCGACCAGCCCGACCGCTCCGCCCAGATCCCCCGCGTCGCGGCACCCACGCTGGTCCTGCGCAGCGCGGGCATCAACGGCCAGCACTTCACCCGCGACATCCCCGGCGCCGAGGAACTGGTGCACCCCCATGGCGGTCACCTGTTGCCCGAAGAGGAACCGCAGTGGGTCGCGGACGCAATCGCGACGTTCCTCCGCTCCTCCACCGACACCACGACGCACTGAGGCCAAGGAGACTCGTTCATGAAGTACTTCGTTGCCTCCGGCGAGGACCGACGGCTCACCGTCGAATCGCGGCAAGCCCTGCGCGGCAGTTTCATCGAACTCTCCGATGGCCTCACGCACTACGAGCTGAAGGGCCCCGAGGACGGGGAGCTGGTCGTGATGGCGGGCGGCCTGACCATCCCGCTCTTCTACTGGGACGGCCTGGTCACCGAGCTGCACGCCCGCGGGCTGCGCACTCTGACCTGGAGCGCGTACGGCCGCGGCCACTCGGACCGGGTGCAGGCGCGATACGACGAGGCCCTCTTCGCGCGGCAGCTGGCCGAACTGACCGAACGCCTGGGCCTGACGACGAAGCCACTGCACATCGTCGGCACCTCCATGGGAGCCCTCGTCACCATGACCTACGCCGCCCAGTACCGATCACTGGTGTCGACCCTCACGATCGTCGGGCCCGCCGGTCTCGCGAAACCGCGACCGACTGCCCCTCATCGGCTCCTACGCAACGATCTGTTGGCCGGTGTCGTCGCCCGGCGTCGCGGCCGCCGGATACTCCAGGGGCACCTCGGGCACAACGTCCGCGACCCCGAACTCGGCGCGAAACTGGCGGACATGGTCCTCGACGCCTTCCGTTTCGAGGGGTCACTGTATGCGGTCTTCGACACACTGCAGCACCTGCCGCTCTCCGGCCGTGACGACCTCTTCCGGCAGACGGGCGCACTGGGCATTCCCACACTGCTCCTGTGGGGCGACGAGGACAACGTCACGCCCCTGACCCACCTCACCGCGGCTCGTGCCCTCCTGAAGCCTCAGGAGCATCACGTCATTCCCACATGCGGTCACATGGCCCCATTCGAACGTCCGCGCCACGTCGCCGATCGGATCGCACCGTTCGTGGCCGGGCACGCCGAAAGGCTCGACTCATGAACAACCCGCAGGTCATCGACGTACTGGTCATCGGTGCGGGTCCTTCGGGATCTGCCCTGGCGATCGACCTCGTGCGCCGGGGACTCGACGTACGGATCGTCGACAGGTCTCCCCATGCTTTCGGCGGCTCCCGCGCCAAGGGCATCCAGCCCCGCAGCCTCGAAGTTCTCGAAGACCTCGGTGCCCTGCCCGACCTGCTGGCCGGCGGCAGCACGTACCCCAAGCTCGGGATCCATGCCGGCCCCATGGCCGTGCCGTGGAAGATGTTCACCCACAGGGAGGCGACTCCGAACGTCCCGTACCCGAACACCTGGCTGATCCCTCAGTTCCGCACGGACCGCGCACTGCATGCCCGGCTCAGCGGGCTCGGCCATGAGATCGAGTTCGGCAGTGAACTGACCGAGCTGACGCAGGACGAGGACACGGTGGTCGCAAAGGTGGCGCGCGCGGACGGCATGGAGGAGATCGTCGCCCAGTACGTCGTGGGCGCCGACGGTGGTTCCAGTGTGGTGCGCAAGCAACTCGGCATCGGTTTCGTCGGCACCACGGACGACAGCGACCGGATGCTCATCGTTGACGCCTCGGTGACCGGTCTGGCCCGCAACCGGTGGCACATGTGGCCCGGCCGGGGCGGCAAGTTCATCGGCGCCTGCCCGCTCCCGCACAGCGACATGTTCCAGTGGATGATCCGTCTCACGCCGGACGAGGACCCGCCTGCCCAGAAGGACGACATCGTCCAGCGGATCCACCAGCACACCCGCAACCGGGGCATCCGGTTGCACGACATCCACTGGACGTCGGTGTTCCGGCCCAACATCCGCCTGGCGGAGCGTTACGGCCGAGGGCGGGTCTTCCTCGCCGGTGACGCCGCGCACGTCCACACCCCGGCCGGCGCCCAGGGGCTGAACACCGGCGTGCAGGACGGCTACAACCTCGGCTGGAAGCTCGGCCAGGTCCTCGCCGGGGCCGACGTCACGCTGCTCGACACCTACGAGGCCGAGCGGCAGCCGATCGCCGCCGGGGTCCTGGGCCTGTCCACGGACAAGTGGGGTGGCATCGCCAGGCTCGACCCGTCGAGCATGAAGCGAGGCAAGGACGAGCAGCAGCTAGCCCTGACGTACTACGGTGGCCCGCTCGCCCCCGCCGACGGGATGCGCACCGGGACACTGCGTGCGGGCGATCGCGCGCCGGACGCCGAACTGCTCGGCCCCGACGGAACCTGGACCCGGCTGTTCGACGTCTTCCGCGGGCCGCACTTCACCGCCATCGCCTACGGACCGGGTGCGGCCCGGGACCTGGAAGTGCTCGCCTGGCCGACGACCGGCGCTCAGCTGAAGCGGCTGACGGTCGGGACGACCGCCGCCGACCGTCTCGGCTTCTCTGACCCAAAGAACACGCTGAAGGGCGCTTACGGCCTGACCGGCGACACGCTGCTGCTGATCCGTCCCGACGGCTATATCGGGCACATCGCCACTCGGGACTTCCTCACCACGACACAATCCGCCGCGCGGGCAATGACGCCATAGGCAGCAAGGAGCCGCACCATGTCCCATCAGCGCCGCACCTGTTCCCGTTCGGGGGCCACCGCATGAGCCGCGTACTGCTGCGCGGGGCGCGGGTCATCACCATGGCGCCGGGCCGTCCCGACGCCGAGCATGCCGACATCCTCGTCGACGACGACCGTATCGCCGCCGTCGGCGAGAACATCGAGGTGTCCGACGCCGAAGTCGTCGACTTCTCCGGCCGCATCGTCATCCCCGGCCTCGTCAACGCTCACTTGCACACCTGGCAGACCGCGTTGCGCTCCGTGGGTGCCGACTGGACTCTGATGGAGTACCTCACCCACCTCCACGGCGCGTGCGCCGGCCACTACACCCCGGCCGACACGCACATCAGCAATCTGGCCGGCGCACTGAACCAGCTCAATTGCGGTACGACCACCCTCGGCGACTGGTGTCACAACGCCCTCTCGCCCGAACACGCCGACGCCGCCGTCGAGGGCTTGGCCCACGCCGGGATCCGCGCCGTCTTCCTGCACGGCACGGCCTACCGGTCGCCTGACACCCCCCACCCCCTCACCGAGATCGACCGGCTGCTCGACGGCCCCGTCCGCGACCGCGCCCTCCTCACCCTGGGCATGGCACTGCAGGGGCCGCAGTACTCCTCGCCCGACACCGCGTTGGCCGATTTCCGAGCCGGCGCGGAACGCGGCCTCGTCGTCTCGATGCACCAGAGCGGCGGAGCACCCTCCCCCGGCTGGGAAGCCGTGCGCGCCGCCGGACTGTTCAGCCCCCTGACCAACATCGTGCACGGGATCGACCTGCCCGACGACTGGATCAAGACGCTCGTCGAGGCAGGTGTCACCTTCACCAGCACCCCGGAGAACGAACTGGGCCAAGGACACGGCACACCGATCACCGGGTCACTGCTACGCCTGGGCGCGGCGCCCTCCCTGGGTACCGACATCGACACCACCGTGCCCGGCAATCTCCTCACGGCCGCCCGCATCGCCCTGGCCCACCAGCGCAGCCTGGACCACGCCCGACACCGACAGACGACAGGCATGCACGCCGACACTGCTTCGGTCACCGCCAAGCAGGCACTGGCCTGGGCCACGGTGGAAGGGGCGAAGGCCCTGGGCCTCGCCGACCGGGTCGGCCGGATCGAGGTGGGCATGCAGGCCGACCTGGTCGCCGTCGACGCCCGGGCCCTCAACCTGTGGCCGGCACACGACCCGGTCGCCACGGCCCTGCACGCCGACATCGCCAACATCGAAGCCGTGATGGTCGCCGGCACCTGGCGCAAACGCGATCACGCCCTGCTCACGTCGCGACTCGACGAGGTCAAGGACCAGCTCCGCGAGTCCGGAGAGCGGCTATTGCGCAGCATCGGGCCCGCAGGCAACCAGGGCTGACACCCACAGCAGCCTTCAAACCGTAACCGCGTCTGCGTTCGATGCTTCTCCGGCGTCCCTGGCTCCTGACGGCTGGCCGAGTGCATCCCACCCACGCACACGGTGGACACGAGCGGTCTTCGGGTAGGAGGTCCCACACAGCCGCCCAGGTGTGGGGTTTCGAGGCGTCCAGGGGAAGGACGACTTCCGTCATGCCGGTTGTCAGCCGTCCGTCCGAATGCGCCTTCACTCCGCACCGGGCACGACTCCTTCCCTCGCCGACGGCGTCGGCGTCGATCTCGAAGACGCAGACCTCACCGCTCTCCCCCTCCGACAGATGCTCCGTCCCCACGAAGCGGAGCGTCTTCCTCGCGCCAGTCCGGCTGGTCGGCGTCGATACGCAGCCGCAGCCCCGAATCGTCGATGTCGTAGCGGGCCCGAGACCGCTCGGGTGACGTCCGGTGGGGCAGATCGTTTGCAGAACTCTTCAGGGTGATCGCGTCGCTCTGTCAGACCTCGTCGCGCAGGTGGGCAAGCCCGCTGAGAAGAAGCTCGAGACCGAAGGAGAACTCCTCCTCGATCGGAACGGGCAACACCCCGGCAACGGTGACGGTGGCCGGGAACAGGTCCGGATCCACGCTCTGAAAGAGGGCCGACGGCTGTGCGTCGTCGGGCTGTCCTGCGCCGCCATGCCCGTTGACCTGTACGGCGAACCCGAGGACATAGCGGGCCAGGGTCGCGAATGTGTACGCGGCAACTCGCGGCGGGAAGCCACAGTCGAGCAACACCGCGACGCAGCGCTCCCGCAGTGCCATGGCGTTAGGTCCCAGAGGAATCTGCTCGACCAGCAGACGCGCCGCGTTCCGGTGCCGGGCCAAGGCGTCGAACATGGTGTGCGCGACCGTCCGCAGCGCCCGCTCCCAGCCCAATGCGGTGAGTTCGTCGCCGTTCAGCTCCACGCTGCCGAACATGCGGTCCACGACATGGGCGACCAGCGCTGCCCGGTTGTCGAAGTGCCGGTACAGCGTCGCCGTGCCCGAGCCCAGACGTTGGGCCAGCGTCCGCATGGAGAGAGCGTCCGAGCCCTCCTCGTCCACGATCTCCAGTGCTGTAGCGACGATGCGCTCCAACGGCACCGGCGGCCGCCCCGGAGAACGCCGAGCCGCTGACGCATCCGCTCGCGCGGGCACAGGGTCTACCACGGAACGTCCCACCTCCTTGGCCGGCACCATAACAGTAACGCCGTAGCCGATATAGAGGTCCCCCGGCACGGACACGAGACCACCAAGTACCGCCTCCAACTCACCGAGATCCGTGTCGGCATGGTGGCCACACGCATAGCCAACCCTCGAACTATGTTGCCCCGCCACATGTGCGTCTGACCTGCAGATTCCTACGGTGTGCGAACACGTACCCGTCCCCACCGCACACGAGGAAGTGGCGCCCATGGCCTCCGCAGCAACCGCTCCCCCACCCCAGGGCAACCTCAAGCGCATCGTCGCCGCCAGCCTCATCGGCACCACCATCGAGTGGTACGACTTCTTCCTCTACGGCTCCGCCGCCGCACTCGTGTTCAACAAGCTGTTCTTCCCGGACTCCGACCCGCTCGTCGGCACCCTGCTGTCGTTCCTGACGTACGCCGTCGGGTTCGCCGCCCGGCCACTGGGCGCGCTGGTCTTCGGGCACTACGGCGACCGGCTCGGCCGCAAGAAGCTGCTGGTGCTGAGCCTGCTGCTGATGGGCGGGGCCACCTTCGCCATCGGGCTGCTGCCCACGCACGCCTCCATCGGGACGGCCGCGCCGGTACTGCTCACCGTGCTCCGGCTGGTCCAGGGGTTCGCGCTCGGCGGTGAGTGGGGCGGTGCCGTGCTGCTGGTGTCGGAGCACGGGGACGCCCGGCGGCGCGGGTTCTGGGCGTCGTGGCCGCAGACCGGCGCGCCGGCGGGGCAGCTCCTCGCCACCGGTGTGCTGTCGCTGCTCACGGCCCTGCTGTCGGACGCCGCGTTCGGCAGCTGGGGCTGGCGGATCCCGTTCCTGCTGTCCGGCGTGCTGGTGATCGTCGGTTTGTGGATTCGTCTCTCTGTCGATGAATCGCCGGTGTTCAAGGAGGCGTTGGCGCAGGCCGAGGCCCGCAAGGCGGACGTCGCGGCGGAGGCCGAGAAGCTGCCGCTCGTCGCCGTGCTGCGGCACCACTGGCGTGACGTGCTGGTCGCCATGGGCGCGCGCATGGCGGAGAACATCAGCTACTACGTCATCACCGCGTTCATCCTCGTCTACGCCACCACCTCGGCCGGCGTCTCCAAGCAGACCGCGCTCAACTCGGTGCTCATCGCCTCGGCCGTGCACTTCGCCGTGATCCCGGCGTGGGGCGCGCTGTCGGACCGGATCGGCCGGCGGCCCGTCTACCTGATCGGTGCGGTCGGAGTCGGGCTGTGGATGTTCCCGTTCTTCTCGCTCATCGACACCGGCGGCTTCGGCAACCTGATCCTCGCGGTGACGGTCGGGCTGGTCCTGCACGGGGCGATGTACGCGCCCCAGGCCGCGTTCTTCTCCGAGATGTTCGCGACGCGTATGCGCTACTCCGGTGCGTCGATCGGCGCGCAGTTCGCCTCGGTCGCGGCGGGCGCGCCCGCACCGCTGATCGCCACCGCGCTGCTGTCCGGCTACGGCAGCTCCACACCGATCGCCCTGTACGTCATCGCCGCCGCCGTGCTCACGGTCATCGCGGTGGCGGCGGCCAAGGAGACGCGCAACCGGGACCTGGCCGACGTCGCGGTTCCCCCCGGCCGGGGCGCGGACCGGACGGCCGCCCCGGAGGACGCCCGCACCGCCTGACCTCCGGGAGCAGTGAACCCAGGCCCCCGTACGCAGCCTGCGTACGGGGGTCAGTGCTGTGCCGGGGCCGACAACCGGTGCAGGCGCAGCGCGAGCTGGATCTCCAGGGCCCGGGCCGGGCTCTGCCAGTCGTCGCCGAGGAGACGGCCGACGCGCTCCAGGCGCTGGGCGACGGTGTTCACATGGACATGCAGTTCGTCCTTGGTGCGGGCGGGGCTCATGCCGCAGGCGAAGTACGCGTCGAGGGTGCGCAGCAGTTCCGTGCCGCGTCGCCGGTCGTAGGCGACGACCTGGCCGATGGTGCGGTCGACGAAGCCCCGGATGTCGCGGTCGCCGGCCAGGAGCAGTCCCAGGAAGCCGAAGTCCTCGGCGGCGGCCCCGTCCCCGGCACGGCCGAGGACGCGCAGGGCTTCGAGGCAGCGCCGGGCCTCCGCGTAGGCGGTGGCCACGGTCTCAGGGCGGACAGCGAGGTCCTCGACGGGCGCGGAAGCGCCGACGGTGACCGGTGCGTGGACCGCGGTCCCCAGATGCCGGGCGGCTCGCCGGGCCAGGTCGGTCGCCGTGTCGCCGGGGCCGAGGGGCAGCAGCAGGACGGTACCGCCGTCACGCGCGGCGGCCAGGCCGTGCCGCGTCGCGGCCAGGTGGGACGCCGCCGCTGCCAGGCGTCTGCGGGCGTCCGCCTCCTGGTCGGCGTCGGCCGCGGTGCCCTCCAGCCGCGCGGCCAGCACCACATGGAGCGCCTCCAGGTCGGCGTGCAACCGGGCGGCGCGCTCCCGCAGCAGACGCGGGTCGCGGTCGCGGGCGTCCAGCAGGTCGTCCAGCAGCTCACCGCGCACGCGCTGTTCGGCCTCGGCGGCGGATCTGCGGGCCAGGAGCAGCAGGGAGGTGACCATGGCGGCGCGCTCCAGGGTGCGCTGGTCGACGGGGTCGAGCCCCGGGTGGCCGCGCAGGACCAGTGCGCCGAGCAGTTCGCCGCCGGCGGCGACGGCGGCGATCCAGTCGTCCTCGTGCAGCACCGCGTGCCCCTCCGCGCCGGATTTCTCCAGGGCGCCGGCGGGTGCGGCGGCGGCCTCGGCGAACTCGACCGTGCCGTCGAGGATCTCGGAGACCGCGGCGGCCACGTCGTGCACCCCGCCGCCACGCAGGACGAGTTCGGCGAGCCGGTCGTGCACCTCGGAGGCGCGCTCGATGACACCGCTGCGGTCGCGGATGATCTCGTTCGCCCGCTCCAGGCCGGCGAGGGCCGAACGGGTCTCGGCGAGCAGGTTGGCGGTGTCGATGGCGGCCGCGGCGAGGGCGGCGAAGGAGCCCAGCAGGGCGATCTGCTCCCGCTCGAAGACCCGGGCTCGGCGGTCCGCGGCGAACAGCACGCCGATGACGTGGTGCCCGAGCGTCAGCGGCACACCGAGGATGGCCACCAGCCCCTCGTCCCGCACGCCGGCGTCGATGGTGAGCGTGTGCTGGAAGCGGTCGTCCTTGAAGTAGTCGTCGGTGACATAGGGGCGGGCGGTCTGGGCGACCAGGCCTCCGAGACCCTCCCCCATGCCGAGCCGCAGCTGCTGGAACCGGGCCGCGACCGAGCCCTCGGTGACCCGCATATAGGTGTCGCCGCGCTCCGTGTCGTTGAGACTGAGGTAGGCGATGTCGGTGCCCAGCAGCGAGCGGGCGCGCTGCACGATCGCCTGGAGCACGGCGTCGAGGTCGCGCAGCCCGGCGAGGTCGTGGGCGGTCTCGAACAGCGCGGACAGCTCGGCCTCGCGCCGACGTCGCCCCTCCAGTTCGGCGCGCACGCGCAGGGCGAGCGGTTTGGCCTGCCGGAGCGCGGCGACCCACTCCGCCGGGCGCCCTTCGGCACGCGCGAGCAGCTCCGGCTGCTCGTAGGCGTCGGCCGACGCGCCCCGGGCCAGGAGCTCGAGGAACGGCATTTCGGCGGACTGCACGTGATCGCTGGACATGCTCACAGGATTCACCATGACCGGCCGGTCCCGTCAGCCCTGTGGACAACTCCCCGGGCGGACGGAAGCGGCTGCTCAGTGGGCGGTCCAGCCACCGTCGAGCACGAGCGAGGTGCCGGTCATGAAGGAGGCCTGCGGACTGCACAGGTACGCCACGGCCTCGGCGACCTCCTCCGGCTCGATCAGCCGCTTGACGGCGCTGTCCTGCAGCAGCACCTCGGACAGCACCCGCTCCTCGGGGATGCCGTGCGCCTGCGCCTGGTCGGTGAGCTGCTTCTCGACCAGGGGGGTGCGCACATAGGCGGGGTTCACACAGTTCGAGGTGACACCGTGGGGCGCGCCTTCGAGAGCGGTCGTCTTGGACAGCCCCTCCAGTCCGTGTTTGGCGGCCACATAGGCCGACTTGTAGGCAGAGGCGCGCAGCCCGTGGACGGACGACACGTTCACGACGCGGCCCCACCCCTGCCCGTACATGTGGGGCAGGGCGCCGCGGATGAGCCGGAACGGTGCTTCCAGCATCACGGTGAGCACCGTGTGGAACACCTCGGGCGGGAACTCCTCGATGGGGCGGACCAGTTGGAGTCCGGCGTTGTTGACGAGGACGTCGGTGCCCGCGGCGGCGAGTTCCGCGGCGTCCAGGTCGGTGAGGTCGAGGACGTGCGGCTCCACCGTGCCGGCGAGGTCGCGCCCCTGGTCGGCCAGTGCCTCCAGGCCTGAGGCGTCCCGGTCGACGGCTCTCACCTTGGCCCCGGCGGCGGCGAGCCGCAGCGCACAGGCACGGCCGATGCCACCGGCGGCGCCGGTGACGAGCGCGGTGCGGCCGCCCAGGTAGAGCGGGGAGGCGTGGGGGGCCGCACCGCGCTCGTC